>JANQQO010000031.1 GCA_028289305.1 Rickettsiales bacterium
GGCGGCGCTTGAGAAGCATGCATCCTATGTGCATGAGGATGGCGTGGTGGCGGCGTGTATCCCCAATGTGAGCCATTGGACGATGCTTTATGGGCTGCTTAGAGGCCATTGGCGCTATCAGGAGGAAGGGCTGCTGGATCGCACGCATTTGCGGTTTTTCACGCTGGATTCGGTGCGGTCGCTATTTGACAGCGCGGGGTTACATGTTTTTGATATGTTTGGGCGCCCGGCGTTGAATGAGAATTTTGAGGTGTTTCATAAGGCGATTAAGCCGACATTAGATGCGCTCGGCATTCGCGAAGACGCGTTTTTGCAGCAGGCGAAATCGTGCCAATATGTGGTGCGCGGGCGGAAGAACCCAAAGCCGCCGCAGAAGGTGATGATACAATCGATGATGCTGCGGCCGCAGGCAGCGTGTAACGATATTCGTATTTTGCACCCGCAGACGTTTTTACAGACGATTCCCGGCGTGCAGGTGAATAATAAGGTGAAGAATATTGAAGTACTGCCGGCAGCAGACCCGCGCAAGAAGGTGGTGATATGGCATCGGCCGATTATGCAGCCGCATGTGGATTTGAAGAATGTGAAGAAGCTGATGGAGCGTGGGTATGTGATTCTGGTGGATTGGGATGATCACCCGGATCACTGGCCGTTGGTGCTGGAGCATAATTATCTGACCTTCCGCGCCTGCCATGGGGTAGTGGTGCCACATCAGAAACTGGCGGATTTCTTGAAGCCGTATAACCCGAATGTGTTTATTGCGCCGAACCAGGTCTATGCCCTGCCGTCTGAACGGAAATATACCAAGAAAAAAGAAGTGACGGTGTTTTTCGGCGCGCTGAACCGGGGTAAGGATTGGGAGCCATTGGTGCCAGCGCTGGAGCGGGTGATCGCGCAATATGGGAAGCAGCTAAAGTTTCAAGTGGTGCATGATCAGGCGTTTTTTGACATGCTGCCGACCGAGCAGAAAGTGTTTACCGATACCTGCCCATATGAGGAATATTGCGCGCTGCTTGGGGAGGCGGATATTGCGCTGATGCCGCTTGCAGATACGCCATTTAACCATATGAAGAGCGATCTGAAGTTTATTGAGGCAGCCGCCCACGGTGCGGTGGCGCTGGCGAGCCCGCCGGTCTATGCCGAGGTGATTAAGGATGGCAAGACGGGGGTGATATTTGCTGATCCGGAGGCGTTTGAGGAGCGGTTTGCGGCCTTGGTGGAGGATTACGAGCATCGGCAGACGATTGCAAAACAGGCCTATGCTTATGTGAAGGAAAACCGCCTGATGGGCCAGCATTACCAGGCGCGCTATGATTTTTACCTCAAACAGCATGCGAAATTAGAGCGGCTGAATGAAGAGCTGCTGGCACGCACACCAGAAATGGAGGGGGTGTAAGCACCTCTTGCGATTTTTCCTGATTTACCAGGATCTTAACCTTTTCTTAACCTTTTGCTGCTAGAGTGATACTGGGCGTCTATGTGCCCATGGAGATAAATGGAGGTGTGATGGTACCGGAGATTTTAGCAAAATTAGTGCGGGGTGAGGGGGCGCAGTCTATGGATGCGGTGGTGATCGAACCTGCAACAAAAGCGCGTACAGAAGGAAACTTCTACGAACGGAGAGAGGAAGAAGGGGTACCACGGCCGGTAGTGGAGATACATGATTTTCTCGTTACGCATGATATAGGCTGCAGGTTCCACCGCAAGCCGGTAACCAAAGGGTGTGAAGCAGCGGTTGACGTGCGGAGCCATGCTGTAGATAAACCAATTTCCTCGGCACAAGAGCTGAAAACCTTGGTGTTTCAGACAAAGGAAGGAGGTGGGTTAGTGGCAGTGCATATTCCAGGAGACAAAGAACTGCCGCGGGTGAAAGAAGGAGGCGAGATTGATTATGCGGGGATAGAAGCGGGGATAGAAAAAGCAACAGGCAGAAAGATTTCACTTTCTGGCTGGGCGCAAAGGCTGCCATCAGGAGAAAAGATTATTTATGGGCGCTTGAACCCAGTAGCATTGACGCTGGCTTGTGGTGAAGACAATGTACAACATTTTTATGATCTGCCGGAGGATACGAAGGTGATGTACACCAATGCGGGGGTGAATACCTGGGGTGTGCGCATGGATGATATACATAAGGTGATGGAGGCGGTGGGCGCGCAGGCGATTTCGATTGCGGTGGATAAGGTGACGGAGCTCAAAGGAACACCGGTGGAGCAAGAAAAGAAGAGGCAGATATAGTATGACAGAGCGAGGAATAGAGCTTTTTCATTTTACCGATGCTGCAGGTGGGGCGTGTTTTGTATTTTTACTCTGTGATGCGGTGGGCGCACAGGCGATTAAGCAGCATCGGCAGCGCCGGCAAGAGGTGGATTTTTGTGCGCATGGTGAAGTGGTGGCGCATGGCGAGGGCGTTCCTAGCGAGGCGGTGCTAGAAGAAATGCGGGATCGTTTTGGCTATGTGGGCTTTAGGGATTAATGGGTGGAAGTGATGTATAGGGCCTATTTAGAGGTATTGGCGCGCCATCGGGGTGTGGTGGCGTTTGGGTTTTTAGCCACGTTTTTCACTAATTTCGGGCAGACCTATTTTTTTGGATTTTATGGCGCGCATTTTCGGGAGGCGTTTGATTTATCAAATGCCGGCTTCGGCACGATTTATAGCGGTGTGACGCTGTGTAGCGCACTGGCGATTATAGCGGTGGGGCATGTTATTGATAAGGTGCGCGTTGCGCCCTATGCGGTGTTGTTGTGCCTGTTGCTGGCGCTTGGATGTGTGCTTATTTCCACCGCTACCCTGCTTCCAGTATTTATTCTGGGATTGTGGCTGGTGCGGTTTTTAAGCCATGGGGTGATGGGCCATATGTCGAGCACCGTGGTGACGCGCTATGTGGAGAATGGGCGTGGCCGGGGCTTAAGCCTTGCGAGTATGGGCTATCCTGCGGGGGAGATTCTTTTTCCGATGATGGTTACGGGGCTGCTGCTGATTGTGAGCTGGCGTGAGGCGTGGCTGCTTTATGGCATGGTGTATCTTTTTGTGGCGCTGCCGCTGTTCTATTGGTTTTCCAAGGGGTTGTTATTGGTAGAAACGCCACTGGAAGAGGGGGTGCTGCAGGATAAAGAACTGGGTGATGTGTTGCGCGACCCTATTTTCTGGCTGGTATTGGTGGCAACGATGCTGATGCCGTTTTTGCTGACCGGTGTTTTCTTTCACCAGCAATGGTTGATGGAAGATATGGGGTTGTCGGTGCAGCTATTTGCGCTTGCGTTTATTTGTTATGGGATCAGCAGCATGATTAGCGGCGTGGTTTCGGGGCATGTGGTAGATACGCTGGGGGCGGTGTTTTTGCTGCGGGTATTTTTGGTGCCGTTTATTATCGCCACGGTGATCTTCGTGCTGTTTCCGCATGCGATATCACTGATCGTGTTTATGGTGGCAGCGGCGGTGACGAGCGGAACATTAGTTCCCACCAGGGGGAGCTTTCTGGCGGATCGCTATGGCGTAAGGCATTTAGGGGCGATTAAATCGCTCATGACCAGCAGTATGGTGTTTGCCACGGCGTTATCGCCTGCGTTATTTGGCGTTATTATCGATCAGTTTAACGATGCGACGATCGTATTTCACCTGTCATGGGTGAGTGCGTTGGTGTTCCTTGCGGTGCTGCAAGTGTTACGCGGAAAATAAGAGAAGAGCGGTTTTTTAGGGGGGCTAGCTAGCCACATAGCATACACCGGAGACAGGCGGTGCTGCTCCGGTGTGTGCTTATGGCATGACGTGATTAGTGGGCGTGATCGTGGCCATGATCATGGCCTTTGTGGAGATCATCTTTGTGATCGTCTGCGTGATCTTTCGCTTCTTCAGCGGCATCTTCCACCGCTTCAGTTGCGTCTTTTGTTGCTTCAGCTGCGTCTTTCGCAGCATCCTGCACCATGTCTTTTGCTTTATCCATGGTCTTTTCCATTTTATCGCTGTGCGATCCCGCAAGTGCATTGGATGCGCCTGCAGCAAACAACACAAGCAATGATAAGGTGAGTAGTTTTTTCATGTAGTATCTCCTAGTAGAAATTGAAGGGTTAACGCATATTCAAGAATGGTGGGAAGTACAAGTGTAAAATGTGGGGGGCACAGGAAACATTTGTAGTTGCCTATCCATCCGTAGTAACGTTCTTTATTAGTCGTTTATGAGTGTAATGCAGAAAATTCCCTATCGTGCAGATATTGATGGCCTCCGAGGTCTTGCTGTTCTGTTGGTGATTATTCATCATGCCAATCCAGAGGGGTTGTCAGGTGGTTTTATAGGGGTGGATGTATTCTTTGTGATCTCGGGCTATCTCATCACATCCATCATCAGGAAAGAGGAGGAATTACGCCAATTTTCGCTGGTGTATTTTTACTGCAGGCGGGTATTGCGGCTTATTCCGGCTTTGGTGGTTGTTGCTCTGGCGACAATAGCACTGGCGTCATTTTTGATGGTGGATCACGATTTTAAAACAATGGTGGAAAGTTTAGCCGCCACGATGACGTTTACCTCAAATTTTTATTTTTACGCGAATACACAAGGATATTTTGCTGATCCGACGAAGGAGATGCCTTTCCTACATACATGGTCTTTGGCTGTGGAAGAGCAGTTCTATCTTTTTTATCCCTTGATATTATTATTTTTAATTAAGGGACGCGTGTTAGTTCTGGCTGTGATCATGGCCTTATCCTTTATTGTATCAGAGCTGGGAGCGTCTAATAGTTTTCACTTTGCATTTTATCTCACACCATCACGCATATGGGAGTTAGGTGCAGGAGCGTTGTTGACATGGTTGCCGCACACGTACCCAGTACGGTGGATAAACAGGGTCATGGAATATAGTGGTTTTGCCCTTATTGTAGGTGCAGCTATATATCTTACGCCACAATCTGCTTTTCCAGGTGTAAATGCCCTCTTTCCTGTTGTGGGTGCAATGCTCATTATTGCCTCGCAAGGCCCGCGATTTCTGGCATGGAGGCCATTGGTGTATGTAGGCAAAATATCCTATTCGTTATATTTGTGGCATTGGCCTTTGCTGGCCTTGGGGACGTATTATATGTTCCGTCCGTTAACGTCTACGGAAGCATTTATATTAGTATGTGTTGCTGGAATTTTTGCAGCACTATCTACGCGATATATTGAGCTTCCTATACGTCGCCTGAAAGCGCCGCCCAAAAGAGTTATCACTATAGGTATTACAGCATCATTTGCTGTTGTGATGCTGGGTTTTATCGTGGCCGAAATAGGCGTTACCAGCAAACAAGAGTCTCTTGTTATACAAAATGCTAAGCGCGTTCTTTTAGAAAGACCAGTTGAAGAATGTGACGCTAGTTTATTTGCTTCAGAGTTGGATAAAAGATGTATTTTTGGAAAGGGGAAAAATAAAGCCATTTTATTTGGGGATAGTCATGCAGGACATCTCGGTGCAATTTTTGACCAACTGCCCTGGAAAACTCGTATGTATTGGGTCGATCGCTGCCCGCCACTTTTCGGTGCTACACCTACGAATGGTACAGGAAAATTCTTTTCTAGATGCTCCAACCAAAACGACGCTGTGTTAGATGCAATTCTGAATGACCCTTCTATAGGGGTTGTTTTTCTATCGGCACGATGGAATTGGTGGCTTACTACCTATCCTGCCGTTAAAGAACAGGAACACCAATTATTTTTAATAGAAAAGGAAGGTGAGGCGCTGGATGAAACACGGAATGCGGTTATTTTTAAACACGCTCTTAAGCGGACGGTAAGAAGATTACGTGATGCGGGTAAAGAGGTAGTGCTTATCATGCCTACTCCCGAGTTTGGATGCAGGCCCGATAGAAGCTTGATTCTACGACGCTATCATCGCCGCTGCACATTATCCAAAGAAGACTATAATGCGCGGCGGGAGGGGTTTATTGCTATTGCTGGCCAATTGGAGGGTGTAGAGCTGTTAGATTTTACTCCACAATTATGTGGCGGAAATCATTGTGCGATATTGCATGAAGACCTCCCAATCTATCGGGATGATGACCATTTCTCGCGTATTGGGGCACAATTTTTAGCACCACCAATTGAGGCATTTATACGAAATAAACCGCAGTTAGAGAGGCGGCTGTTGGAATGAGATATGTGGGGTGCGTTAAAAGCTTTGCTTCGCTGAAACTACTTTATGGATGAGCCATAATTAGCAATTGTGCGAAATCAGAAATTTCATTTTCTTTGAACCACATTACTTTGCCGATTATTGAGGCGCCCGTATGCAGATTCATAATTTCACCAATGACTTGGTTGTTTTTCCAAATGATTCTTTTTGAAGAAAAATGGGCAAATTTCAGCTTGATCAAAAAATCCTCTCCCGTTTCATCCAAATGGTGATGTTGTAGTAAAGGGCGCTCTTTGAATTTAGCCATTTTTCGCTTTGTTTTATTTGAAAAAATGTCAGCCTCTTTAAACCAACCTCTTCCAACTGCATCCGCATAATACGAATCACCGTTCCAAGAAAATTCTAGATAACAACTTCTTCTCGCATCGTGATAAATAACCGTGCATAGCGTTTTATCCGCTTGATCTTTTATATGTAGCGTTCTTCTGGGCACAGCCTCATCTCCCCAGATACCATAGATTAAAACGGCATTGTGTGGGACATGAGACAGCGCTTTTTTTGAGAAAATCTCAGCAGCAGTAAGACGTTCAGCCTTATTTTGTGAGGCCGCCCGAAACGTTAATCCTGCCATAATCACCCCTATAAAAAGGATGATTGCGACGACAATTAGAATAATTGCATCATCATACATGGGAAGAATTCTCCTTCGCCCATGCTACGCTCTTTGAGCTACGCAGGGCTTCGGCTTTACGGTTTGCGCATGCCTGGCTACGTTTGCCTTCGCCAGTCCTCCTTCGCTAAAGCTTCGGAGGACACTCCTAGCTCTAACGATTTCGTGCGGCTTACTGGCGTAAGCCACCCGAAGCTCGAAGAGCGTAGGGTGGTGCCCAGGAGAGGACTTGAACCTCCACGG
>JANQQO010000033.1 GCA_028289305.1 Rickettsiales bacterium
GCCCGTATCCGTATCGCCATCCTGGATCGCAGTCAGCACGGCACGGCCATCATTGGCATCATACCACAAGACCGTCAAACCATCGTTGGCTGCGCCACGCGCACCTGCGAGGGTGAAGTTGGTCATGGTAATGTCCGCATTGCTATTCAGACCTGTGGTATCGGTCAGTTGCAGAATGTCGGTTGTAGCAGTCAGCGTCAGCGTTGCACCATTGGTCGTGGTTTCGATCTCACTCGTCGCTGCGACCACATCCACACCGTTAGCATCGATCAACTGCACTGTCATACCTATTTCACTTTCATCAAGATCAACATTATCACCACCAGAACCCAGCGCACCTACGGTGAAGTTGGATACGATATCCGAGTTCACACCACCAGCGCCAGGATTTGTGACAAGCACCACGTCGGTGGCCGCATCGCTGCTACCCAGATCGATAATATCGATACCAGCGTCACCAATGATGCTGTCTGCACCGGCACCACCGTCGATCGTGTCAGCTTCCGCACCACCGCGCAACGTATCATTACCTGCTGCACCAGAGATATCATCTGCTGCGGTACCACCGATCACACTATCAGCACCCGCACCACCGGCTACGGTGATTTGGGTCGTGGTTTGTGCCAGGTCGATGTCATCATCACCGTCACTACCGGTAATGTTGAGCTTCACGCCCACATCCATCTGATCCGTCACCACCAGATAGTCATCGGTAGCCACACCGCCGGTGATACCACTGGCGTTAATGGTCACTGTATCGGTAGCGGCAATGTCACTTGCCGTGACATAGCTATCATCAAAGTCGATGGTTGTGATGTCCGTACCGTTCACCGTGATGGTTTCAAAGCCAAGAATGTCATTAGCTGCGATGTCACCATCAAAGTTGAACGTGGTGTCTGCCGCTGCTGTTAAGATGATGGTATCGTTACCTGCACCACCTTCTACTTCCTGCACCATATTTGCAGAAACCAAGGTCACTTGGTCATCACCGGCACCCGCATCCACGTCGTTATTCGTGGAGCCCGCACCACCGACATCGATGACATCATTGCCATCACCACCGGTCAGTATGTCAATACCAGTACCACCGAAGAGCGTATCCGCTCCAGCGCCACCAATCAGCGTATCCGCTCCGGTGCCACCGGAAAGGCTATCATCGCCATCACCACCAACGAGGTTATCTGCCCCGTCAAGGCCGGAAAGCGTGTCACCATTGTCGCTTGCAATCAGCTGGTCGCCCGTGCCCGAACCCAGAGTCAGATTCGTACCGTCGTTACCAAGAATGGTTGCAGCCGCACCGGTGTTGATTTTGAGCAAGCTACCATCATCCGCTACCACGGTGATGATTTCGCCCGCGCCAGCCAAGCCACTCAAGACTACGCTATCCGCGTTTGCACCTGAAGCGTTGATCGTGATGTCACCACCGGTCGTGCTAGAGACCACCACCGTATAAGCGGTTGCCGCCACACTGGCATCATCCGTTGCGTCATCATCGAGAATCAACGTATCAGTGCCATTCACAAAATCGCTAATGATAATATCATCGGAATCCGTACCGATGGAGTTAACGCGCAACAGGTCAGCACCAGCGCCACCTACCAACGTGTCATCGCCACCAGAACTCACCAGCGTGTCGGCACCGAGATCACCAAACAGGCTATCGGCATCACCACCACCGGTGATCGAGTCGTTGTCTTTACCGCCACGCAGAATGTCGCGACCATTACCACCGGTTAGAGTGTCAGCACCGGCATTCCCTTGCAGGAAGTTGTCACCAGCACTGGCGTTGAGCTGATCATCACCCGCACCACCGCGCAGCGTATCGTTATCAGCACCACCGAAGAGCGTGTCGTTACCGAGGTCACCATTTGCCTCGTTACGACCTGCAGTTTGCGTGCCAGCAGTATCACCGACATAGATCAGGTCACCACCTTGACCACCACGGATCGTGTCATCACCAGAACCACCAACGATGATATCATCGCCTTTGTTCCCGTTGATGTTCAGATCACCATCGGTAGAGGCGTTCCAGTCAATACCGGTTACTGCACCTGCGGTTAATGCGGCTGAAGTAAACGTACCTGCGTTGTTGCCCACAGCGCGAATGATGTCATTGTCATCCCCACCGCGTGCAATGTCATTACCGGTACCGGTACGAATCGTATCCGCACCCACATCGCCGAATAACTCGTTACGACCGGTTGCAGCAGAGTAGTCGATTATGTCATCGCCTTTACCACCGCGCGCCGTATCATCACCGCCGCTAGCAGCACCTTGGATGCTGTCTGCACCGTCATTCCCTTGCAGGAAGTCGTGACCAGCACCACCTTCGATCGTGTCGTTGCCGTCACCACCGAATACTTTGTCGTTACCGCCTTGTGCGTCGATCACGTCAGCACCACCGAGGCCATGCACTTGGTCGCCACCAGAAAGCGTGGTGGTTTCACCGGAATTGATGGTGTTTGCACTGTCGTCATTCGTGGTTGTGGAAAGACCATCACCAATATACAGCACGGTGCTGTCGGTGAAGGTGAAGTTTGCTGTACCTAATTCTTTAAGCGTCGTATTTGCCAGCGTCACGCTACCCGCGGACGTGGTGAAGACGACATTGCTGCCCGATACGGCGACGGTCACATCGGACGCCGAGCCGTCGAAGGCAAGAATGTCTTCGCTCACATTAAATGTGAGAGAATTGCCAATTTCGTTTGCGAAAGTAAAGGTTGCCATGTTTCAAAACCCCTTTTTGTTACAGTTGAAACGTTACTAAAATCTATATTCGTTTAAAGCAATCGGCCCTTTTATGTTCAGGCGGTGTTACTCGTCCACGTGCATGCGCTACATATACCAAAGGCATGGCATACTGCCCACGCAGTAATAAACGTCAACATAAGAAGCATTATTCCAGCGAGAATTCAACCGGGGAAATGCATCCTATCGCAGTGGATGGCAAGAAAGTGTCTGGCCTGTTGTAAAAATGTTACAGAAACAGGAGGCGGCCCCACCGCTAGGCTGCCAGGGAAAAGCCAAACCGCACAGAAGCCCCTTCCAGCGCGTGCTCTGCCGTATGCGCATAGCCTTTAGGCGCCGCGAGAGACAGCGTTGAGAGCGTCTGCTCTTCAATATACTGCTGATGGGTTTTTACCGCGCTAGCCAGCCCCTCAGGCACATCCAGAGCCAATGTTATGCGATCGGAAATATGCAAATCTGCGTCTTTGCGGGCTTGCTGAATCAGGCGAATTAAATCCCGCGCCAGACCCTCTTGTTTCAGCGACTCGGTGAGCTCGGTATCGAGCACCACGAGCATATCTTGTGTCGACACGGCTTGCGCCCCAGCAACCCCGTCTTTCGGTGTAAGCTGCAGCGTGAATTCCTCTGGCGCTAGCACCTCCCCAGCAATCTCTATACGCGCCTGCCCGTCTTCTTCTCTATACTCCCACGCACCCTGCTTAGCAGCGGCGGCTACCTGCTTCATCTGCGGTCCTAAGCGCTTGCCGCAGACTGGGAAGTGAATCTGCAGCTTTTTCTCCGCCACTTCTTCTAATGCCGCTGATAACGCAATCTCCTTTACATTCACCTCTTCTTGGATCAGCGCGGTAAACGGCGATAGCGCCTCCGCATCCGCCCCATAAAGCGTGAGGCAAGCAAGGGGCTGGCGAATGCGATGCCCCGCCGCACTGCGCAGCGAAAGTGCGGTAGCACACACATCACGCACCCGGTCCATCACCGCCACCAATTCTTCTTCCCGCGCAAGCGCTGTCACATCGGGGAAATCGGCCAAATGCACCGAGGCATGCTCCCCTGCTGCCAATCCCTGCCAGATCGTCTCGGTCAAAAGCGGCAGAAGCGGGGCTGCCGCTTTCGTCATCGCCAGCAAACAGGTATATAACGTGTCATACGCCGCCTGTTTATCAGCATCTACTTCCCCCTGCACCTCGCACCAGAAGCGCTCGCGCGTGCGCCGGATATACCAATTATTGAGCACCTCGAAAAACGCTTCCACCGCCCCGCACGCCGCAGGCGTATCAAACGCATCCATCGCCGCCGCAATCTCCTCCACAGCCGCCCCAAGCTTCGCTAAGATATAGCGATCCATCACCTCTTCGGCCTTGCCATCGCTCGCCAGCAAATCATGCGCCTTCACCCCATCCGCATTGGCGTAGAGCGTGAAGAAGTGATAGGCATTCCATAGCGGCTTCATCGATAAGCGCACCACATCGCGAATATCGCTACCATCTTTAGCAATCAGCAGATTACCGCCCTGCATAATCGGCTCACTCACCATACGCCAGCGCATCGCGTCCGCACCATATTGGTCGAACATCTCCTGCGGATCCGGGTAATTGCGCAATTTCTTAGATAGCTTCTTCCCCTCCGCATCCAGAATAATGCCGTGGCAAATACAATGCGTGAAGGGCTCGCGGTCAAACAGCGCGGTCGCCAGCACCATCAGCGTATAAAACCAGCCACGCGTCTGACCAACATATTCCACGATGAAATCCGCCGGAAAATGGGATTCAAACCAGTCTTTGTTCTCAAACGGGTAATGCACCTGGGCAAAGGGCATCGCACCGGATTCAAACCAGCAATCCAGCACATCGCTCACGCGCCGCAGCGTATATTCCGGATTTTCCGGATCGGGCGCGGTCAGCGTATCGATGAACGGGCGGTGCAGATCCTCCACCGTCACCCCGAAAAACGCCTCCAGCTCTGCAATCGAGCCAAACACATAGAGCTGGTCATTCTCCGGATTATCGCTGCGCCATATCGGAATCGGGCAGCCCCAAAAGCGATTGCGGCTAATCGACCAATCCCGCGCATTTTCCAGCCATTTACCAAATTGCCCATCTTTGATATGCGCCGGAATCCACGTGATATTCTGATTCAGCGCCACCATACGCTCTTTAAACTGCGTCACCGCCACATACCAGCTCGGCACCGCCTTATAAATCAGCGGCGTATCGGTCCGCCAGCAATGCGGGTAATTGTGGCGATATTCCTCGGTTTTGAGGTGCTGCCCCTGCTCCTTGAGCTTAATGATAATAGCTTTATTAGCCTCAAACACCTGCACCCCAGCAAAATCCGGCACGGCCTCCGTAAATTTCCCCGCCTCATCCACCGGGCATACAATACCAATGCCGGCTTCCTCACAGACGCGCTGGTCATCCTCACCAAAGCCCGGCGCTAAATGCACCACGCCCGTGCCTTCGCCTTCTTCGATGAAATCCCCCGCCAAAACGCGAAACGCATTCGGCTGATCTTTAAAATACGGGAATAGCGGTGTGTATGAGAGCCCTACCAGCGCATCACCCGGCACCACCGGCAGCTCTGCACCCTCTTCCAGCCCCAGCTCCTTCGCATAAGCGCCTACAGAACTCTTTGCTAGGATATAGCATATTCCTTCTCCCCCCCCGCCTGCGGGGGGGGTAGGGGGGGGTGTCAAAAAGGAACTTTCCTCTCCTTTCGCATCTGGCAATTCTTTCAACTTCCCAAGAACAACCTCAACAACCCCCTCTGGATTCTCCAACACCTCGTTATTCCAAAAGCGCAACACCGTATACCCTGCTTGCTCTAGGAACGCGGTACGCTTCGTATCATATTCCTGTTGTTCGGCATGCTGCCCCCCATCAAGCTCTATCACCAACCGCTTCTGATTACAGATAAAATCAACAATAAACGGTCCTACAGGCTGTTGCTTACGAAATTTATATCCCTCTAGCTGCCCAGTTTTTAGGACACTCCACAGTTTTGCCTCTGCTTTTGACAGATTTTTTCTTAGTTCCTTAGCTTTCTCTAAAGCTTCCGGGTCGCGTGTGGTGTAAACACCCCCCCCTACCCCCCCCGCAAGCGGTGGGGGATTTGCATCACGCACCGCGCATACATACTCCATCTCCCCACTCACCGCCAAAGCCAGATTGCTTGGCAGCGTCCATGGAGTCGTCGTCCATGCGAGCAGGTGATAGGTTTCTGCCTCTGGCGCGCCTTTTGGCGCCTCCTCCAATTCAAACGCCACGGTCACGGCTTTATCCACCACTTCGCGATACGCATCATCCATGCGCGTTTCGAAATTCGACAGCGGGGTCTCCGCCGCCCAGGAATAGGGCATCACCCGGTGCGATTCATAGAGCAGTCCTTTATCATAAAGCTGCTTAAACGCCCACAGCACCGATTCCATATAATCCGTGTCCATGGTCTTATAATCATTGTCGAAATCGACCCAGCGCGCCGCGCGGTTGACATAATTCTGCCACACATCGGTATATTTCATCACGCTGCTGCGGCAATGCGCATTAAACTCAGCAATCCCAAATGCCTCGATCGCCTTGCGGCCCGATACACCGAGCTCCTTCTCCGCCTCCATCTCCGCCGGCAGACCATGACAATCCCAGCCAAAGCGCCGCTCCACGCGTTTGCCACGCATCGTATGATAGCGCGCGAAAATATCCTTCACACAGCTGGTGAGCAAATGGCCGTAATGCGGCAGCCCATTAGCAAAGGGCGGCCCGTCATAAAAAATCCATTCATTATTGCTGCCATCTGGCGCCTGGGCCGGCCGCGCGGCAATACTGCGCGTAAACGCCTGCTCCTTCTCCCACAGCGCCAAGGCGGCCTGCTCCAGCGTGGGCAGATCCGGGCTTGCGGGCACATCCGCATATATTGCTGTTTTCTTCGAGGACATAAGGCGCGGCACTATAAAGCTCCAGCCGTACAGATGCAATATGCTATTCTAGTGGAGAAAGTTCAAAAATCTGGAGAGAATGCGTGTAAATTCGCTAGCATGCGGCGAAAATGATGCTTTCTTAAGAACCGGAGCGGATCGTAGATCCTGCTACTTGAGCACCGGAAGCTTAAGAAAGCATCATTTGCAGGCCATGATAGTAGAATTTTACCCCGAAAACAGCCCCGCCAGTTCCTGCACCATCGTATCCCCCAATTGCGCGGCATCGCGCAACGTCACCGCATGCTGGTAATACCCGGTGACATCATGGCCAATACCAATCGCCAGCAGCTCCACCTGCTGCTCGCTCTCAATCTCGGCGATCACCTGGCGCAGATGCATATCCAGATAATCCCCTTGATTGCTCGATAGCGTACTATCATCCACCGGCGCGCCATCGGAAATCACCATCAGGATCTTGCGCTGTTCTGTGCGCGCCTGCAGCCGATCGTAAGCCCAGAGCAACGCCTCCCCGTCGATATTCTCTTTTAAAATCCCGTCTTTGAGCATCAAGCCCAGATGTTTGCGGGTTCGCCGCCACGGCGCATCCGCCGCCTTATACACAATATGCAAAATATCATTAAGCCGCCCGGGCTGGGGTGGCTGACCCTGGGTGGTCCATAACTGCCGGCTTTGCCCGCCTTTCCAATCCCGCGTGGTAAAGCCCAGAATCTCCACACGAATGCCACAGCGCTCCAGCGTCCGCGCTAGGATATCCGCGCTCATCGCCGCCATCAAAATTGGCCGCCCGCGCATCGAGCCGGAATTATCAATCAGCAGGCTCACCACCGTATTCGGGTGCTCTACCTCCTTCTCCTCCTTATAGAGATAGGGATAGGTCGGGTCGGTGATAATATGCGTCAGCTTCGCCACATCCAACGCACCTTCTTCCATATGGAATTTCCACGAGCGCAGATAGAGCGCCTGTAAGGTACGCTGTAGGCGATTCGCCAAGCGGCTGGTGATGTCGCTAATGCTTGCTAATTTCTCATCCAAAGAGGCGCGGAGCTCCGCCAGTTCACCGCGCTCGGCCAGCGTTTCCGCACCGGTGATCATGTCATATTGCGTAGTATACACCCCATATGAAAACGCCGCCGGGTGCGAGGCCACATTCGATTCCCGCCGCTTCTCCGCTGGCTGCTCGGCTTCGGACTCTGCATCGCCATGCGTTGTGCGATCCTGCACCTCCACGCTCACATCCTCGCCCTTCTCGGTTTTATCCTCCGATGCGCTGGGCGGCAACGCCGTCATCCCGGCTGAGGGCCGCTCTTCGGCCTGCTCCTCTCCGCCATGCCCGGTCGCGTCTTTCGGCTGTTGCTGGGTGGCTTCCGCCCCGGCGCCCGCTCCGCCTAAGCGATTCACCATTTGGTTCACAATCGCAGCAAACGCCGCCTGATCCTCCTGCTGTGCCACCAATTGTTCAATATAGCCGACCACTTTCTTGCCAATGATCTTCTCCCACAGCGCCAGCACTTCTCCCGCAGCCGGCGGCAGCGGTCGCTGCGAAAGCGCCTGATACACCACCCAAGCAGCCGCTTCATTGATGGAAAGCTGCTTTGCCGCTGCTTTTTCGGTGAGCCCCCGGGTTAAGAAATACTGCGCAATATGCTGATCCAGATTCTGCGCCACACCGTGATAGGCCTGCGCACCGAGCGCCCACACCCGCATGCCTTCCAGCTGATCGAGCAATTCGCCACCACCCCCTGCCCGCAAATCTGCATGTATCGCCGCATCGTGATAGCGCAAGCGCAGCGCTTCAGCATCCACCGCCCCGCGCAACGCGCCTGTAAGTGCTTCTGTCTGCGGCTGCGGCACCCCTACCGTCAAACTCTGCTCATCCGCACTCAGCCGCGCACTCGCACCCGAAACACTCGGGCGGCACCGCACCTCCACATTCCTACCCCCGCTCAGCGCGCGAAACGCCGCGGCTAACGCCTCGGGCGATACTTTCCCCTGCGCACCCCCTTCGCCCGATACATCCTCCGCCATCGCTATCTACCCCTACCCTTTTTCTTCTCCGACGGCAGCAATGGCGCGATTTCATTCTCAAACACATCCCGCAACTGTTGTAGAACCGCTATATCTGATGCTATCTGCTGAAGCGGTCTTACAAAGCCAGAAAAACCAGCTTCATCCAGATCCCCTTTGAGTTTTTCTACCCTCGGATCATCATCACTTACCCTGTTCTGCAATAAATTGATAAATCCTTGCTCACATTTATTGATAATACCTCTCCAATTCTTCACCGCCTTCCACTGTTTCTCACCAACAAATATCTCCTCCTCCATCAGGTCATCATTTAGGCCCATGAGATCTTCCAAACCCTGCTTAAACAATTCGAACTGAACAAGAACCTCCTCATAAAACGGCTCCCCAAACACCTGCATATGCGTATGGATCATTTCCAACGCACCTATAAACGTGCCGTAATCTTCAAACCCTGAAGAAAACTGGTTTATTACAAGCGGCCCTTCTTTTCCCAAAACCTGATCTACCGTTTCCTCGAGCTTTTGGGTCCTCACTCTCCATTCTTTGTGAAAAGATTTCATCGCTACCTACCCCCCGGCTCCCGCCTCTGCTGCTGCTCCGGCGGTGGCAAGAGCGGCGCTACCTTCGCCTCAAACGCCCCACGGAATTGGTTTAGAGTAGAAATATAGGTAAATAATCTGTCTATACCTAACATAATGGCCTCAAAGTTCTTATGTAGTATTTCCTCTTCTCCCTCTACTTTTTGACGAAGATTATCGATATGTAGCTCCACTTCATTAAGAAGCATCCCTTCACATTTGGTGATCAATTTACCCCAATCCGCAATAACCTCATTCTGTTTTTCAGTAAGAGTTCCTTTTCTCTCGATTTCACTCAAATCAGTCAGAAAATGTACTAATTTACGTGGCAAATCACCATATTTAAGACTATCATCATGGCTAATTTCCCGCCTCAAAGTCTGCAATACGTGACGAAACTCTTTTGTTTTCAGGTAGGTTGAAGGAATTCTTAGCTCCCAAAAGGATGTCTCTGTATCCAGCGTTTCCTTCACTGCATCCTTAAGCGATGCAGGAGGGGGCAATTTTCTTCCGCGCTCACCAGCCGAGCGCTGCTCCCAATTCTCAGTACTCCTCTCTTTCTCGGGTAAATATGGTGCTACCTCCGCTTCAAACGATCCCCGAAACTGATTCAAAACGCCTATGTGAGAAAACCACCATTGGATACGCTCCATGATCTGATCAAAATACTGACTATCGACCTGTCTACCCGCCTCCACTCCTGCTTGACTATTATAGATTTCAAAATAAAGAACACTGCAGATCTGGTACTCGCTATATGTTAGAAGCTTATTCCATTGCTTTATAAGCTCCCACTCGCTTTCAAAAACATGAAAATCTCCCTTTGCGACTTCTTTTAATCCCTTCAGAAATCTACGCAAGTCTTCGGGGGCATCTTCATGGAGTATTTCTTGAGCACTTTTTTCTCTCAAAGAATTCTGCACATCTTCAAGCGCCGCT
>JANQQO010000109.1 GCA_028289305.1 Rickettsiales bacterium
GGGGTGGGTAAAACTTCGCTTGCGAAATCGATCGCTGAAGCCACGGGCCGTAATTTTGCCCGTATTTCGCTGGGTGGTGTACGTGATGAAGCGGAAATCCGCGGTCACCGACGCACCTATATCGGCTCACTGCCAGGAAAAATCATCCAGTCGATGAAAAAAGCCAAAACGTCTAACCCGCTCTTCCTGCTCGATGAGGTCGATAAAATGGGCACCGATTTCCGTGGTGACCCAGCCTCTGCGCTGCTTGAGGTTCTGGATCCTGAGCAGAATAGCGAGTTCAACGACCACTATCTTGAGGTGGATTACGACCTCTCGGATGTCATGTTCATCACCACTGCCAACACCATGAACATCCCCAAACCCTTGCTGGATCGCATGGAGGTGATTCGCCTCTCTGGCTATACCGAGGATGAAAAATGTGAGATCGCCAAGCGCCACCTGATCCCGCGCCAGCGCAAGGCACATGGCTTGAAGAAAAAAGAGTGGAGCCTGTCAGACGAAGCGCTGCGTGAGGTTATCCGCAAATACACGCGCGAATCTGGTGTGCGTAATCTCGAGCGTGAAATCGCCAAGCTCGCGCGTAAATCGGTGAAGGAAATTCTTTCCACTAAGCGCGAGGCGGTGCATGTCACCTGCAAGAACCTGCACAAATTCGCGGGTATTGAGCGTTTTGATTATGGCCGTGCGGATGAAAAAGACCGCGTCGGTGTCACCACCGGCCTTGCCTATACCGAAACCGGGGGCGATTTGCTCGCGATTGAAGCCGTGCTTATCCCCGGCCGCGGCCGCCTCACCATCACCGGGAATGTGCGTGATGTGATGAAAGAATCCGCGCAAGCGGCCTGGAGCTATGTGCGCTCGCGCTCGCTTGAATTCGGCATCACTCCGCCGCAATTCCAGAAAAACGATATCCACATCCACGTGCCCGAAGGCGCCATCCCGAAAGACGGGCCCTCGGCAGGTGTGGCGATGTGTACCTCGATCATTTCCGCGCTCACCGGCATTCCGGTCAGCAAAACCGTGGCGATGACCGGGGAAATTACCCTGCGTGGCCAAGTCACACCGATTGGTGGCTTGAAAGAAAAACTGCTCGCAGCGCTCCGCGGTGGCATTGAAACCGTGCTGATCCCGGAGAAAAACGCCAAGGATCTGGAAGAAATCCCGCCCAATGTGAAGAAAGGCGTCACTATCGTGCGTGTTTCTACCGTTGAGCAGGTGCTGGATGCGGCACTCACCGCGCCGATCACTCCCACCACCTGGGAAGGCGATGGCGCAGACTTACCCGCAGAAGACGATGACGGCGCCGAAGACGTCCTCACGCATTAATAGGTTCTTAAAATAACGCTCAAGCGCCGTCCGTCTCCGCTCTTCGAGCTACGCCGCGACAGGCTTAGGCTGCGCTCCCACTTGGTCGCTAGTCGTCGCCTATGGCTCCTCCACTCTCTGCCTCCTCTGTCTTCTAAACGCAATCCTGAGGCGACATTTCATCACCGCTGCTCCACCTGTGCGTACACAATATATATAGGGCGCTGAGCGCGCTTTCGCACAGCCTTCCCGTTATTTTTCCCGGATTTGTTCAATTTTAGGACGAAACAAGTAAAAAAATTGCTGTTTTTCGCCGCTTCGCGCACTTTTTTACTTGTAATTACTTTCTTTCAGTGCTTCATTACCAGGGTAGTTCGCGCCTATACTTAGTTTTTGAGCATAGGCCCCTTGTCAAAACCGTAAACTATAAGGAGTAGAAAGGTGAACAAAAACGAACTTATCGAATCTGTTGCAAAAGCAGCAGGCATTAGCAAAGCAGAAGCAAGCCGTACCATTGATGCTACTTTCCAAGCTATTTCTGGTCAGCTGAAAAAAGGTGGGCAAGTACGCCTGGTTAACTTTGGCACCTTCCTGGTGAGCAAAAGAAAAGCAACCCAAGGCCGCAACCCTCGCACCGGTGCTCCTATTAAAATCCCAGCATCGAAACAACCGAAGTTTCGTCCTGGCAAATTGTTGAAAGAAGCTGTGAACAAATAATCACGCTTCTTTTTTTGCATTTAGAAACGGGCGGCGTCTTCGTCGCCCGTTTTTTTATGCCCCCTTCTTAAGCGGATCGCGTTTTTCCTTGTCATTATCGCTAAAATGCGGTACACCAGGCGCCGCAAACGCGGCTCGTGCCTAAGAACACAGCCTCGTGATCACAGAATTGTATAGATTCACCCCTAAAGGGCGGTTAGCTCAGCTGGTAGAGCAACTGGTTTACACCCAGTAGGTCGGCGGTTCGATCCCGTCACCGCCCACCACCCGCTTTCGCTAATTTTGCCAAAGGCAAAATGTAGCTTCAGCGCGACGGGCTGAAGCGTGTGAAGCGGATGTCGCGCCGTAACGAAGTGAAGGCGGACAGTTCGAACTTAGTCGCCTATAGCCCACCAGGCTTCACTCTTTTAAGCTACGCCTGGCGCAGCCAGGAGTAGGGAGATTAGAGCGGCCCTGTCCGGCATAGCCCGAAGGGCGACGACGGACTGATGGCGCATCCCGCCACAACATCGAGCTAAACGCGCGTTATAACACTTATGCCCTCTTAAAACGTTAGCGAAGAAGGTGCTGGTGTCAATCCAGAACGCGCGGAGGAGAAATTTACAGGAATCTTAGAATCTAACGTGTCGGCGTATCACCCATCTGCTCTGCACGTTCTACCTGAACCCTTGGGTGCAATAAGCGTGCATCTTTTTTGCGGGCTTCGCGCCATTTCCCATGGTCATTCATCCGCCCTTCTTTTAAATCCTTCATCGCACGCTCAAAGGCGCGTTTAGCGGTGCCCATGGCTTCGTGTAATACATGGCGCGGATTAGCACCAATTTCCGTCGCCGCATCGCCAACCACGTAGATGCCCGGGCGCGGAGAGCGCGTAGAAATAATATCTACCATCCCATTTTCCTCTACATGAAACTCCCTGGCCAATTCCGTTTGCGCTTTTGCTGTGGTTTTAAAGCCCACTGCTTCAATCACCAAATCACAAGGAATATCAACCGTATCCACCACTTCCCAGCTTGTGCGGTGTTGTTTGCTGAACCTTGCTTCATGCGGGTTTTTCAGCTCACGTATGTCAATACGCACGCCGCTAACATGCCCATCGTCCCCAATGAGGAATTCGGTTGGTGATACGGAATGCCTTTGTTCGCCACCATATGCAGCAAATAATTTGCCCGAACTGCCTATTTTCAGGCCATCAAACCCATGGGGCCATAATACATCTTCACTTCTTTCTGTTTGTTTAGGCTGACGAATGAGAACGGTAATCTCACCTGGCTCCCTACCATTTTCGCGCGCCCATTCCACCTGCCGCGCCACCCATCCTTTTACATCCTCTCCGGTATCACCACCAGCAATGATCACCACATTTTTATCGCCGAGGAACATATCCGTATCACCAAAATCCATCGCTACCGATTCTTGGCTTTGCCCAGGCGATAAATCCACAGGCCTTCTGGCATGCTGGCGCATTTGATCCCTATACATCTCATCTAAGAAGGTGAGCGCAGGGATAACTCCAGGGGTCTCCACCTGAACGACCTCCTCTCCACCCAGATCTTCCGTCGCCACACCCACCACATTTTGGTCCTTATCGGCGACCAATGTATGAATCTCTGTTGCCGTTTTTTCGGTATAGCGCCCTTTGATATTGAGCTCTACTGGCGACATACCCACACCCGGCGCCAAAGCCACAATATCGTGGTCATCCACAAAGTCATCAGCGGGATAGGTTGCACTTCCTACCTCCACACCATGTACAAGCCTAACATTCCCCATACCTTCCAACATCTTAAAATGCTCGGTGATATAATCATCGCGCGCTTTCCAGGGAGGGATATTGCGCCATTGGCCACCGAAATTCTTGTGATAATCCTTACCTTCAAAATCGCCTTTCTGCTCGTATACCGTTACCTCAAACCCGGCACGCGCATATTCCCATGCCAGCTGAAAGCCCGCCGGCCCAGAACCAACAATGCCCACGCTCATAGGGCGTTCTGTCTTTGTGTACTTATCAGTGGTAAATTGCGAAATTTCCGTTTTAGGATAGAGCAGCTTATGCAGCCCAAATTCCCACCCAATTTTATCCAAGAAAGCACCATTAAACGTGATGCTGACGGCTTGCTCCGGCTGAGTTGCCGCATGCACGCAGGCTGGCTCGCACGCGGCAGCGCAATATTGCTCAATAAACACTGGAGAGCTATTGCCAAAAGTGAGAAAAGCCTCCAGCACACTACCGGTGGAAAGCAACTGTTGCATCTTCATAACTGGTTTTTTAAGCCCACAGCCATCATCTGACAGTGTACAATTTTGCTGCACACAGGTGCAGCGGGCAGATTGATCCGTCGCGTCTTGAAGCACAGGAAGCTCCACCTCAATGCTAATATCCCCTACCATGGTATCCTCAGGGCGATAGCGTAGCCCTTCTGGCTGCTTTAATGTGGGAGCATTATCCTTGCCAGCAAACGCACTCGGATTTTTCTTATACTTTTCCAACTCCGCCACAATATGTGGGTCTAACAGCTCCTTCGCCTCCTGAACGGTGACATCTCTATAATGCTTCTTCTGTGCCATGTTTATCTACCCATGCTACTCGGTTCTTCCCGGTGATAGCGCCTACGACTTGCGGCCTGCGGCTCTATACCACGCCGGCCAAATTCCGCTTCCAGCCACTCCTCTTGCGCAGTACGATGTCCTGGACCATCTTGTTCTCTCCGACGCAGATTCACGCGTTCTAACGTGTTGAGCTGTTGATCTTTATACTGCTCTAAGAAATGCGAGATACCCACCGAATATTTAGCAATCTCTTGCTCTGGATTTTGCTTCAGCGCCTCTAAGCGCGCTTTCCCGTGCGGTGAATTGGTCCGCTCTACGTGTTGTTCTAGCATCTGCGTCACATGCTCCACAAACTCCGCACGCTCCGATAAATTATGCACATTGATATATTCCCCATCCACATGCTCTTTGAGCTTCTGCTCTGGGTCATAGCGCACGTAAAACAAGCCGGTGGAATTGGTACCAATATCATATCCCAGATCCGACACATCTTCTCCCATCACACCGCTTTCTTTCAGCTGTGGATCAAGCCCCAAATCCAGCACAAAACCATCGGTGACAAAATGCATGGAGAAATCCCCCACACCCTCACACACCGCTTCTAAGCCAGAAGCGCAGGTAAACGCCTCTGCGCTCAGCGGCGCGTTCACAAATGCCTTACCACCCGTGGCATAGGCAAAAGCATGTTTACCCACGCGCACGCTTTTTTCTTTATTGCTGGGGTTGATCGCAATCACCGCATTAGTACCCATACCCCACCCCACCGCATCACCGGTATGGCCATCGATATTAATCGTCATACCACCCGTGGCAAAACAGCCGAAATTATGACCCACACTACCAAGCGTATCTGGCTGGTTTCTGTCATACACCCCCTTGACGTTAAACACATAGCTATCTTCTTTCTTAAACGCCCAGGCCTCGGTTATTTTGTCATTTAGAGCCTGAATTTCTTTGATCTTCTGCTTAACTGTATCGCTATCCTTATAATCACCTTCAATCTCTTTCCAGAGGGTCATATCGGCTTCACGCTGTTTTCTATTTAGCCAGAGTGTACGTTCCGCAGCTTCGGCCTCACCAAGGTCTTCTGCTGATATTTTGAAATCACCGAAATGCTTTCCAAACGCGGCCCGTACCTCATCATATAACGGCCCACGCCGTGCCGCGATATGCTCCTTCATCGCCTTATTCAGCCCAAATATTTCTTCCTCCAGCGCCTCAAGTTCGTCATAAAGCGCCTTGGTCTCCATAATCTGATACGTGTCGATCACCGTGTGTAATTTAGCACCAAACACATGATCTTCATTGGTGGCCAGCACCTCCACCTCCATCGTGCGGTTATTTTCCACTGCCTCCTTCAGCTGGTCCATATACTGATCATCGAGAATCTCTTTCTTCCTAAACCGCTCTTTAAGCTCCGCCTGTTCCTCTTCAGAAAGCACCACCCTCGCAGATTCTTTTTCCAACCAGTCTTTGTTTTGTTCAATAAGATCTTCGTATTGCTCTCGCGCCCATTTATGAATCTTCTTGGCCTTGGGGTTGCCAATCACCTCATCCAGATCCGTCCACCCTTTCTCGGTGAGCATTTCCTCAAGCCCGCAGACAATATCAAGGATAAAACGGGCCACATCGCGTGCATCCCCATCAAACGCCTTCTCATTATTCGCCACACCAGTGACACACCCGCCTTCAATCTTACACTTACGAATATTGCTGCATTTCACCAAATTCATGAAGAACCAGCCTATCTCCGTCTCATTCGCACCAAGCAGGAAATACGCCATCGCATCACTCGCAGAGTGTATATTCCCCGAGGCGCGTATATTGGTGAGGTAGTGATAGCCCGATTCATCAAAGGCAGTACGCGTTTCTTTCACTGCCCGTTCATTGCGTGTGATCGTGTGAAATGACGTATTGGGCTTGGATGCAGCCGTACCTCCGCTAGTGCATGCAATATTAACCGAGCCGGTTTTGCCATCACTCTTGGCCACGCCCGCTTCGGATAAAAATTTTGCCGCCCCCATAGCCGCTGCTAGCGCTTCATGGCTGGCGCCAAATTTAATATCCACCTTCATATCCGGGTGGGTCAGCGCAAACATCTTGAAGAACCACACATTTTCCTCAATAGAGTTAATCGGCGTCATATGATAAGGCGCGTGGATAGCCGTGAAGGGGTTCACCCGCCGGCGGAACGCAACATCTTCATACACCTTATCTGGAGGCGCAATCCCACCAGTGGCCTTCGCCCCTTGCTGTTCTTTCTTATTCATCCGGCCTTTGCCGGTTTCCTGCAGCAACACCGCAGCAAAGGTAACATAGCGCGGAGTCACACCATGCATGCGTGTACCGAGCTGCAAATCGTTATTCACGTTCAGGAAATCCATCAGGCGCGCGTCATCCAACGAACCCTCGCCGGTCCCTATCCAGCTATCCAACATCCGCTGCCCTTCGGCGATCGTTTTATGCGCCAACTCGGTGAGCGCCTGCAGGCTCATATTGCCACCAAAAATACGATTCAGAATATCTTGCCGTAGGGCGGCCCTTTCTTCCTTGGTGCGCTCCACCCTGATCGGGTTTCCATCCTCATCGCGCTTTTGTGCAAGACGAATGAAATTGCTAAGCCGTGTCGGCGCTTCTTCATTAATTTGAAGAATACGCTCCTCATAATCCCGTGATATTTCGGAGCGCTCATAATTGCCTATTTCTTCATCTTTAAAAGGGCGCCGTGCTTCATCTGGCGGCTCCCCACCCACAATGCGATCCACAAATTTACCGTCACGATATCCCTGCTGGCCTTGAGCCCGGTCATATGCATACCGCTCCAACACCTTGAATATCGCCGTCACCACATTCGGGTTCATGCCATGGGGAATACCGTCTTCTTTCGGCGCCATTAGCCCCGAAGTCGGCACTTCTGGATATTTACCAAATGCATTCTCCGCCCAGCTTCTGGCATTCTTCTCAAAGAAATCAACCCCATTACCCCCAGCATTGCCTGAAATACCATCCGTGAGCTGGCGATCATCGCCCCGGCGATCGATAACAAAGATAGGACCAAACAATTCCTTAAAAAATGGGTCCTCCATATTTATCCCCTCAAACGAGGTCATACGGCTGCCCACCGCACTTTTACCATGAATAATACAACCAATACCGCGCAGGGTTTTCACCCCATCAATCACCGCCTTATGCTCATTCGCCACCAGCTCAGACAGCGTTTGTCCCTCTTCAAAACTCCCCGGATTATTCGTAAGCTCTTCTTTAATCACTTCCGGCACCATAAAGCGATTCACCCCCACCACGTTTGCCAAACGCGTCAGCGCCTCAGCGTGCACTTCTTCCAAGATTTGACCACTATCAACTATAAGACAACATTGATTATCCAAGCTGCGGCTGTCTTTGAGCGTTTTGTCCGGGTTTTGCTCATCATCCATTAAGGTTCTCTGCAGCTGACGCTGCACATAGGCGGCAGCAACAAGGGGAGAGAGGGCATACTTAGTCTCATCAAATATCCTATCGCTGAGATTCACATGCGTGACGCCGCTGCGCACCGCCTCCACCACCTCGTCTGCAAGCTTTTCCAGCGCCTCTTTAACCGAATCACCCTTATCCGCATTAAAGTTGAAGGTCTCAAAGCGCAGCCCTTCTGTGTTATTAATGACTTCTTCTACTTGCTCTAATTCGCCGGGCTTTAATATACTGCCACCCGTTTTAACAACCTTAAACCGCTCATCCACATTGATATTGGGACCAATATAGGCTGTCGTGTCCATCAGCCGTTCATAGAGTTGGGCGCTGATGGGCGGGCGAAACACCTTTGAATCTGTATGGGCAATGCCATCTTGTATGCGCGCATATTCATCCTGCCGCAACGCACCCTCCTGCGCATCCGCCCCTTGCGACATAATCAGTGATTTTCCCGTACGCGCTTCCGGCAAAATAAAAATGCCGTAATCATCTGTCGTATGCCCATAAAACACCGCTCTGCGCGCAAAACTATGTTCCGACGGGGTGAGCAGCGCCTCTTCTGCTGCTGTTTCTAGATCAATTCCCGGCACCTGGAGGATGCGCTCCTCTGCTACCTCAGCATAGCTTTCTCCATTACGCTCGCGGCCGATTTTTTCGACCATTTCTAGAAGTTCTCTTTCAAACCTCACCGTGTTTGTCTTGGTATCAAAAGAAATCATATGGCGCACTTCTCCGTGCTGAATGATATCTTCTGCAAGCATGGGCAGCACGCCCGGCTCACTACACAGCATGAAGCGATCCTCTGTGGAGGCAAAATATTGCGGGCGTTTTTGCAGAGGGTCCTTGAAGAACGTCAACACGCCATTGGCATAGGTCGTCATACCAGAAGGTCCATTCCACGGCGTATGCTTCAGCGCACCCAGCTCCAACATCGTACGCTGTTCATTGGTCAGGTTTTGATACGCATAATAAGCCAGATTGAGTATGTACATCGCAGTTTCTTCGGGAATATAGTTAAGATGGCGAATTTTATATTCATGAGAAGCCGCTTGTTGTGCGGTGTCAGTAAGGCCTGGTAATACCAAAATATGGTTATTTTCCCCATCCAGAGCAAGGCTGGTTGCCTTAACCGAGTTCGCTTGATACGTAGTGCTGTCACCATTAAACATTTCTATAATAGTACCCGCAATGCCGTTATGTGTGTGCGCAGAAGCCGGTGAAGGCTTCACCCCCGTGGCTTTGCGAATATGCGCCATCAGCATGGTTAACAACGCCTCATTCAAATTAGGAAACGCCTTAACAAAATTTTCTGGCAGAACCGTGCCTTTTAACACCTGAAAATCTGGGCTGGCACTGAGAATATTTAAATCATCTACCCCTAACCCACGGCGCGCCAGGCGGTTGCGCAATCCAGAACCAGCGCGGAATAAACGCTTATACATTTCCTCTTCATCCACCCCTTTAGGCCAAGCAAGAACCGTGTTTAAAAACAGGGTATTGCTCCCCAAGAACTCTTTATTTGTCGGCTCCTCATAGTGACCAATAATGTCAAATTCCCGGCCAGGTTCTGCATAGGTGGTCTTGATGAGATCTTTTAAAAGATTGTAGCGTAATTTACCCGGTTCTAGCGTCGGATCGAGATTTTCATGCGCCGTCACCAGCAAAATGGCATTATCCGGCACCGTCAGACCCGGCAGAGCAGCCTCCATCCAATGCCGCTGTATGTTAAAAGCAGTACCCGTACCATCGCCCTGCTGGCCGTAAATACCCCTACCGCCCCCATGTTTTAAGCGATCGAGTGCAGCAAGAAAATCCCGCTTATTCTGCTCTAAGCGCGCTTTAGGCGCTGCAGCGCCCTGACGATCGATAGCACAAAACAGCCGACACGCCGACTTCTCATTATACCGCTTTGTATCAAATGGTTGCACTATTTCTGCCTACTATAGGTTGCACAGATACCCTCTATGTTTCACTATAGCGCAAAAAAGTTAACAAAAGGTTAACGCAATGAAAAAGAAAGAGATTTTACCTATTAGTAAAATAGAGAACCAAACAGCCTCTAAGGCAGCACTTCCTGCCCATCCCAGGCGAAGAGCTTGCCTGAATCACCGGGCCCCAGCCCATCCAGCACCGTCAGCAGCTGCGCTACCGCATAATCGGGGGTAAACAGCTTGCCTTCCGGTACATGCGCCTGGAAGGGCTTAGAAAGCCCGCTATCCACCGTGCCAGGATGCAAGCCCACCACCACCGCCTGTGGGTAGCGCCGCGCCATCTCAATCCCGGCATTCTTTATCACCATATTGAGCGCCGCTTTCGAGGCACGATACGCATAC
>JANQQO010000012.1 GCA_028289305.1 Rickettsiales bacterium
TTGCTAAAAGCATGACAAGGGATGAGTGACACTAGCTACACAGAGGCTAACACACAAAAATCGTTAGACTTTCTAGGATTATTTGGGTAGATAACGGGCACAGGCCTTAGGGAGGCATAATTTTTTGGAGACTATACATGCGTAAGCTAGCATTTATTATTGCGATTATCGCACTGAGCACACCGCTCACAGGCTGCTACACCCTGGCTGTAGGGGCGGCAGGCGCAGGCGCGGGATATATCGTAAAAGACAAAGAAGAAAAAGGCGAAATCGAGCTGAGTTATTAACATGAACGATACCTCGCTTTCCGCCGAATTACGTACCCGCACAGAGACGGAACACCAAAATACAGAAAACAGCCCCATCATGCACGAGGTGCTTGGGGAGAATTTTTCGCTCGCCGGTTATTGTGTATTGCTGAAGCGCTTCATGTCTTTCTACATTCCGCTTGAATCCGCCTTTCAGGCATTTTTATCTAACGCCACCATCACATACACCTATCATCCCAAACTGCCGCTAATACATAGCGATTTGGCCTATTGCAGCGATGAAGAAGTGCAGCTGGATGTAACACCCACTGCTGTTCCTGCCATTGACGATGTGGCCTCCTTCCTCGGGGCGCTATACGTGGTAGAGGGCTCTACTCTGGGCGGCAGCGTCATACGTAAGATGTTGGAAAAACACATGGATACCTCTCAGGGCGCCCAATTTTTCTACCCTTACGGCAAAGAAACAAAGCAGCATTGGGATGCTACACGGACATTCATCAACACCACTGCAGAGGATTGTGCTGTGGACAAAAATGCTGTATGTAATGTAGCGATTGCAACCTTCCAATCGATACGCAAGGCGTTAGATGATCAATCCATTAAGTAGCGAGGTATTAGCGCGGGCAAAAATCTGCAACGAGACGCGCTACCAAGTTACGAATCACGTCCAGCCCTGTTATGTGGTTGTCGTACTTAACCCAGAAAACTACACCATAGAATGCGCAAGCGATAACGCCCAATCTGTTTTTGGTAGCGATGCGCGCCAGATTATTGGCAAAAACTTTCTTTCCCTCTTAGAAGAGAGTAGCGCAACAGCGCTTGATACCCTGCTCACGCAAGAAAATATCTCCAACCCTGATTACCAAGAACGCTTTCCAGCAAAGATTAGTATCGCCCATTCGCAGCTTGATACCGAGGTCGTGTTTTACAGAAGTGGCGATTGTCTATGCGCTGATATTGAGACTCCGGATTTCCAAGACATCAACACGCACTACCTGAATCTGCTATTTTTACGCCTGGCGGGTAATATCAATAACTATTCGGGAGAAAGTGCAGAGCTTGCCCATGTGATTTGCAAAGCCATTCATAAAATTATTGGTTTTGACCGGGTGTGGTATTGCGAGTTCGATAGAGACGGAAATGGTTATGTGTCTGGAGAATATAATAACGGCACCCTACCCGAACTGCTCCACCACCGCTTTCCCTCGACGGACATACCCAATAACCTCAGAAAAGTGTATGCAGAAAACAAGTTTCGTACAGTGTCCCACACCGAGCATACACCCGCCACAATGATAAATGCAGAGGGGAATGCCGCGGGCGCAATAGATCTCACCTATTCCATTGCACGACAGCCCGGTGACACCCATAGGGAATACCTCACGAATATGGGCGTAGGAGCCTCTGCTTCTTTTTCTGTAGTGCGAGACGGAAAGCTCATCTCTATTTTTGGTGCACATAATAAGATGCCCTGCTTGTTGAAATATCGTCAACTCGCCGCCTGCCAATATTTGGTAGAACAGTATCTTGTAAAATTCGACCTGCTTTCAGATCGTGAAAAACGTGAAGCAACTGCAAACAAAGAAGAGGCCATTGACGCATTGATAGATAAAATGACCACCCATGGCTTCGCTATAGAAAAGATCTTAGCAAAAGAGTCTTCGAGCTTTCATACGATATTAGATGCTACGGGATTCTTATGTCGTCACGAGGGAAAGGTGCTGGATAGCGCTGGTTTAGACAACAACTTTAAAGAATTATTAATAACGCAAGTAACAGAACAGCTGAGTGAAGAGCCTATCTTTTTTACGGACTCATTGCAGGGGCTAGACCAGCGCTTTGCTACAATAAAAGAAAAGGCGAGTGGTGTTCTTGCTGTGCGCATCGATCACGATGACAGCGATACCCTATTTATATGGCTGCGCCAGGAATTCGCTTATGACGAAAAATGGGCTGGCGATCCTTCGCAGGCGGTGCTGCAAGACGAGAGCGGAAAAGTGGGACCACGCACCTCTTTTGACGCATGGCTTAGACGAGTAGAAGGCCACTGCGTCCCTTGGAAACCGCATGAAATCGAAGTAGCAGAAAAACTTAGAAACGCCTATGTGCTAAAAAAAGCCTTATACCTTGGTGAGCTTGGGGTAGAAAATGCCAAGCGCCTTGATACCGTCCTCAACACAGTGGTTGATGGTATTATCTCTATTGACCATAAAGGTACCGTTCTGGCTTTTAACCCCGCTGCTGAGCGTATATTCGGCTATACCACTGATGAGGTCATTGGCCAGAATGTCAAAATGCTCATGCCCGAATCTGATTCAAAGCAGCATGATTCTTATATCAGTAATTATTTAAAAACTGGCGACGCTAAGGTGATTGGGATTGGGCGCGAGGTAACAGCACAACGCAAAGATGGCACCACATTTCCTATAGAGCTGGGAATTAATGAAGTGCAGCTCGCTGATGAGCGATTCTTTGTAGGTATCACGCGCGATATTTCAGAACGAAAAGCCTTTGAAGAAAGTCTGAAAGCCGCAAAAGAAGAGGCCGAAAAGGCAAATGCCTATAAAAGCCAGTTCTTGGCTAATATGAGCCACGAGCTACGCACACCGCTCCACACCATGACTGGGTTTGTGGAATCTATCATGGAAAAAATTGATACCATGCCAAAAGAAAAGCAGCTGCAATATCTTGAATTAGTACATTCTAGTAGTGAGAGGCTGCTGCTCCTCATTAATGACCTGCTTGATTTAGCAAAACTAGAATCTGGGATGATGAAATTCACACTTGCACAACATAATTTACGCACAGTGATCACGGCATCCATAAGTGAAGTAAACAAACTTATTGAGGAAAAGAGACTACACGTTTCCTGTGATATAGACGGTGAAATGCCATTGGTGTTTGATCGAGAGCGCATGGTGCAGGTAGTCATCAATCTAATATCAAATGCCGCCAAATTTACACCGGAGGAAAAGAGGATAGATATACGTGTGTCAACCACGGCAGGAAAGGTAGTATTAGAAGTGGCTGACCAAGGGGTTGGTGTTCCTGAAGAAGAGTTAGAAGCAGTCTTTGACAAATTCATCCAAAGCAGTAAAACAAAAACAGAAGCTGGTGGTACTGGCCTTGGTCTTTCTATTTGCCGGGAGATCATGCAGGCACATCAAGGCCGTATTTGGGCAGAGAACAATACCAATGGCGGTGCCAGCTTCTTTGTTGAATTCCCTACTGATCTGGAAGAAAAAACTATCACGCTATAATTGTAAGGTAAAAAATTATGACACATTACATTCTCGCGATTGATGATGAAGCACCCAACCTGCTGATGTTAGAGGAATACCTATCAGAGGGCGATTATGAAGTGACCTCTGTGCAAAGCGCTAAAGAGGGTCTAGCCCATCTGGAATCCGGCACAAAAGTGCATGCTATTTTGCTCGATCGCATGATGCCGGAAATGACCGGAATGGAGTTTTTAGAGCAGATTAAGCAGGATGATCGCTTCAAGCACATCCCTGTCATCATGCAGACCGCCGCCGCCGCACAGGATCAGATTGCCGAAGGCATTGCTGCAGGTGTGTTTTACTACCTCACCAAACCCTTTAAGAAAAATGTATTACTCTCCATCCTCCGCAGTGCACTGAGAGATTTTGCTGTATATGATGATGTGAAAGCACAGCTTGATCAGCGAAACGCTGCATTGTCTCGCCTTGATAGCTGCCGCTTCTCGGTACAAACTCTAGACGATGTGAAGAATATTTCCGCCTATTTTGCCAATCTCTACCCTGATCCTGATAGCGCCATTATGGGCCTCAAAGAAATGATGATCAATGCGGTAGAACATGGCAATCTGGGCATTACCTATGACGATAAAACCGAGCTAAACGAGAACGGCACCTGGGAAGAAGAGGTAGAAAGACGCCTTTCTTTACCTGAAAACAAAGAAAAATTCGCTCAAGCGGTGCTCGAGAGAAAAGGAGATGAAATTATCTTCACACTCGAGGATGAAGGAGATGGTTTTGAGTGGGAAGAGTATTTAGAGATGGACCCAAAGCGGGCACTAGACAACCATGGCCGCGGGATTGCCATGTCTAAAATGCTCAGTTTTGATGATGTGGAATATGTAGCACCAGGAAACAAGGTGGTGTGCCGCAAGAAAACCACGCATTAATTCCTCAAATCAGCACGTGTAAGTCAACAACCCACCGACCATTTTTATAGCCCTAATACAACGGTAGAGGTTGCCCACTTTCTTCCATTCCGCTGTAACGGCAATGTTTTCCTGCGATCAAAAAATGATAATGATTATCGTTTACATCTCTAAAAGTATAGTATACACTCCCTCTCATGAAGCAATGGTACGGTAACATAGTATGATTGTGTGTGTGTGTAATAGGCTGCGCGCGCCTGAATTAGAGGATGCGTGCAGCCGTTGCCCTAAAAACAGCCGCGCAGAGAATGTTCTCTCTGCCTTAGGGTGCAGCCCTGTGTGCGGCCAGTGCAGCTGCTATATCGAAGATGTGTTATTGCCGAAACGCGCAATAACATCCTAGACTTTTCTCTCTTTTCCCGTTAGCGTCACCGCAGTTTTTCTATTAAACAGCGTATGGGCGTGCCAATGACCTCAGACAAAGAAATAATCAAGAAGCTCAATGGGTTAATCAAGAATGAGCTCACGGCTATTAATCAGTATTTTCTCCATGCAAAAATCCTGGAACACGCAGGCTATAATAAACTGGCGGAAAAAGAACGCGAAGAATCCATCGATGAGATGAAACACGCCGACGCCATCTCTGAACGTGTTCTATTTTTAGGAGGCCTACCAAATCTGCAAAATCTTGGCAAAATACTTGTGGGAGAAACACCAAAGGAAATGCTGGAAGCAGATTTTACCCTAGAAAAAAAGAACATTCCCGATTTACAGGATGCTATTGCCTATGCAGAGGAGATTAAAGATTTCGGCACCGTAGAACTACTGTCTGATATTCTTGTGAGTGAGGAGGGCCATTATTTATGGTTAGAACAGCAGCTGAAACTCATCGACCAAATGGGTGAGCAGAACTACCTGCAATCACAAGTCTAAGGCCAAAAAGACGTAATACGAGATGAAACAGCTCGCTCATATCGTCTTAGTAACACTGCTTTTCTGCTCTAGCCCAGCACTTGCGGGACAAACAAAAATGAATGCGCACCAATTCAGCTTCAACACTATCGATGGCAAGGTCATCGCCTTTTCTGACTTTAAAGGTAAGCCGGTATTAGTAGTTAACACCGCCTCACAATGCGGCTTCACCCCACAATACGCCGATTTACAGACATTATGGGATGAATATAAAGACAGGGGCCTGGTAGTACTGGGCGTCCCTTCAAATAATTTTGGTGGCCAAGAACCTGGTTCCGAAACAGAAATTGCCCAATTTGTTGATAAAGAATTCAAGATTACCTTTCCCCTAACAGAAAAGGCAGAGGTGCAGGGAAAAAATGCGCATCCCTTTTATGCTTGGGCCAATAATGAGGCGGGTTTTTTAGGGTCGCCTAAATGGAATTTCCACAAATACCTTATCGGCCCAGATGGTGAGCTGGTAGACTGGTATTCCTCTACCACCAAACCCACTGCCGAAAAAGTCCGCACAAAAATCGAGGGCTTGCTTGCACCATCCTCTGGCTAGGTTGGCCTCTGCCCACCCCAATCTATAGAACACTGCTTATATACAGCATTGTGTGTCCCGCCAATATGGCGTGCGACCTTTTCACAGAAAAATTGCCACCCTAAAAAAAGATGTTGACGCTTTTACCTATAATTGATAATCATTCTCATTATGGTGTGCGAATGCCCAGGAATGCTCGTTGGTAATTATGGCCCATTGGTAGTGACGTTATGAATGAAATAAGCAACAACGCTGGGAGTGACACAAAAAATATTTTGCTCACTGGTAACACTCTACAAAGCCAGGACCTCTTCCAGAACACGCGAGAGCTGACTATTATGCATAATGATGAGCAGTACAGATTACGTCTTACTGGAAACGATAAGCTGATTTTAACTAAATAAACATGGCTGTATGAAGAATATATTTCGCCTAACTTGCGCCAGTATAGCATTATCCGTTGCGACATTTCGCCCTGCGTATGCGCAGGAGGAGCAGCCCGATACATCGCTTGATGCGGTAACGGTATATGCCACTCGCAGCCCACAATCGGCATTTGATGTGCCTACTATTGTCTCACAAGTGGATGCAGACGCGCCCGGTAATGCGCTTGCCCGGGATGTGGGAGATTTGCTTGAGTTCACACCAGGGGTGGAGGTTGCCAATGGCCCACGGCGCAACGGGCAGACTATCTCCATTCGTGGTTTTGATGATGAAGCCATCATCACGCTTGTTGATGGCCGTCGGCAAAATTTTGAATCCCAACATGATGGACGATTCTTTATCGATCCCTCGCTATTAAAATCTGTGGAAGTGGTGAAAGGCGCCTCTTCTGCCATTTATGGCGGTGGCGGTGTTGGTGGCGTAGTGGCCTTTGATACCAAAGATGCTGCAGACTTACTTGCTCCTGGAGAAACATCTGGTGCACAGACCTCGTTCAGCTATCGCAGCGCAAATAATGAATATGTTCCTACTGCTACAGGATATGCTCGCTCTGGTGGGTGGGATGTGCTGGGCAGCCTTACCTATCTCGATTCAGGCGATATTAACCAGGGTGGTGGCAGGGAATTAGATACTGAAGATCGGCTTTTCTCAGGCCTATTTAAATTGGGGTATACGTTTAACGATTTTCATACCGTCAAACTTACCTATCAAGGGCATAATAATGATGGGCAAGAGCCGAATAACGGATCGGATGTGGCCTCTGCCTCTAACCCTATTGTGAATAAGGAAGTGACCGATCAGCAAGTCGGCCTTAAATATGCTTTTGAGAATCCTGAGAATAGTTGGCTCAGCCCTAAATTCCACGTCTATTATAATGAAACCGATGTAGAGGAAGAGGATATTACAGGTGTGAATGCCGGGCGGGTGCAGCTGCGCGAGATGGAAACCGTCGGTTTCACGGCAGATAATCAAACCAAATTCACAATTAATGAATCGCATAGCCACACGTTCTCTTATGGCTTTGAGATCTATAAAAATGAGCAAACAGGGAGCAATACGAGTATAGATGGCCCGCGTGGTGGTGTGCCCAATGCTGAGGCCACCAATCACGGGTTTTATCTGCAAGACGAAATCGCACTCGATACGTCTGTGGGAGAATTTCTAGTGATTCCGGCTGCGCGTTTTGATGCCTATGAGAGCGATGATGAGAATGGTAATTCGCAGGATGAAAGCGAAGTCTCACCCAAATTTTCGGTGAGCTATAAACCGACAGATGATGTGGTGTTTTTTGGTAGCTGGGCGCGCGCATTCCGCGCACCTGAACTCACAGAGCTGTATCCTTCCGGGCAGCATTTCCCAGGCATACCCGCTGTGCCTCCCTTCTTTGCTGGCTTTCCTGATAACAGTTTTGTGCCAAACCCAGATCTAAAACCAGAAACTGTCACCACTATTGAGTTTGGTGCTGGCTTTACCTTTGATAACATTGTTGCGAATAACGATAAAGCACGCATCAAAGGTGCGTGGTTTACCAGCGATGGAGAAGATTTTATCACGCAAGAAGTGAATATCTTCGAAGGCTTTACGCGCAACCTCAATATTCCCAATGCGCGGCTAATTGGTTTTGATATAGAAGGTGAGTACCAGCTTAAGCCGATTACTGCCAAGGCGGGTTTATCTTTTGTTGAAGCTGAGGATGACGACACCGGGCAATATCTTCCCAATAACGTACCGCTCACATTTGTCTTAGATGTGAGTTATGAGATGGAAGATATTGATAGTGTTGCTGGGTGGCGTGGACGATTCGCACAGAAGAATGACAAAGTGGGCTTCAATGACGCCCCAACAGATGGGTATTCCGTACATGATGTTTATTACCGCTGGACACCAGATGATAAGGGCCTAGAATCGCTCACCTTTGATGCTGGTGTTGAGAACGTGTTTGATAAGCCCTATGCACGGCGTTTCTCAACCGTTTTAGAAGAAGGGCGCAGCTTTGTAGCGCGCGTAACATATAGATGGTAGAGAGCAATTTTACATATTCTAACCAACGCAGCTTATGGCCCGTCTATCTTGTCATATCGCTCTGTATTAATGCGTTGATTATAGCATCGGTCAATTCTGCCACTTTCCAAACAGCCTTGCCAGATACGCCTGTATTGCGGGTTAACCTGATGGCCTTAGCCGCTCCTGCTCCTCTACCGACACCTGAAAAACCCGTTGCTGAAGCGGCGCCTCCCGTGATCGAGAAGCCGGTGGTTACAGCGCCGGAGGCAACAAAAAAAATGGCGATGACACAGCCAAAGCCAATACCGCCTAAAAAATTATTGAACACGCCGCGCGAGAAAAAAACACAGGATGTGACACAAAAGAAAAACGTGAAGCAGCATGTTGCCTCTGTTCCAAGCCAGAATAGAGGAAAAGATAAAAGCACGGTGGTGGTGCATGAAGCGAATTATCGCCGGCAAACGCCGCCTGTTTATCCACACCGCGCCTTGGAGCTTGGGCAACAAGGCGTTGTTACCTTGCATGCGGAGATATTGCCTGATGGCTATCCGCGCGCATTAAAGGTTGCGAAATCCTCAGGCCATCGCCTGCTTGATATGGCGGCAATAGCTGCTGTTAAGAAATGGGAGTTTGAACCACGCACCAGAAATGGCAGCGCCACCACTAGTTGGGTGCGCGTGCCCGTACGCTTCATTATACAATAATCATTATGAAAAGGAGAAAACCAATGAACCATCCCGCTGCAGAAATACATTATGACCCCGCGGAAGAGCTTAAAACCCGCTATGACCTTTTGAAAAAGGAACAGCCGGAAATACGCGCACGTAATGCGGCTGAAGAGCTTGGTGTTTCAGAAGGAGAATTGCTTGCTGCACGTGTGGGCGAAGATGCCACCCGTTTGGTGGATGATGCGGAGGCCGTACTAAAAAGCATATTGCCTTTAGGCGAAGTTATGGCCCTCACGCGTAATGAATATTGCGTGCATGAGCGTAAAGGTGTGTATGATAATCACGAATTTTCGCAGCATGGTAAGATGGCGATGGGGTTATTCCTCAATCCAGATATTGATCTGCGCCTGTTCATGAATCACTGGAAATATAACTTTGCTGCGATTGAGCAAACCCGTGGTGGGCCACGCAAGAGCCTGCAATTCTTTGATAAAGAAGGGCAAGCGCTGCATAAAATTTACCTGACTTCAAAATCCGATGAGGCGGCCTATGATGCATTAGTGGAAGAGCTGCGTCATAAGCGCCAAGATCGGTTTATCGAAGTGGAGGCTTATGAGCCCAAAAAAGCAGATCTGCCTGATGCAGATATTGACTGGGAAGGCTTCCGCACAGCATGGGAAAACTTGAAAGACACGCATGATTTCTTCCCGATGCTGCGCAAATTTAAGGTGGGCCGTGAACAAGCGCTGCGCAAGATCGGAACCGATTTTGCCTATCCGGTAAAAAATAGCGCCTCGCGGGAAATACTAGATTTGGCGCGGGATAAAGAGTGCGAAATCATGGTGTTTGTGGGCAATCGTGGATGCATACAGATCCACACTGGCCCGGTGAAAAAACTCGTGGAGCATGGCCCGTGGTATAACGTGCTTGATCCTATGTTTAACCTGCATCTGCGCGAAGATAAAATCGCCAGCACCTGGGTCACCAAAAAGCCCACGGAAGATGGTACCGTCACCGCGCTCGAAGTGTTTGACACGGATGGTGAGCTGATCGTGACTTTCTTTGGCAAGCGTAAGCCTGGCATTCCAGAATTAACGCTGTGGCGCGAAGTGATCGCCTCTGCCAGCGAAACATGCGCGCTGAACGATACTGCGGGATAATGTATCATGGATGTTTTTTCCTTTCTGGCGTCTTCCTATTTGGAGGCGCCAGCCACGCTGGGCCTGATGGGGTGGCCGCTGGTACTATGCTCGATCATAGCAATCGCCGTTTGTTGCGAGCGTGCGGTATTCACCATTAAAAGCTACATCACAAAGAAGTCTTGTTATCAAAAGCTGGCTGAACACTTACAGCAGCATAAAGCACAGCCGAAAGCAGTGCGCGATGAGATTGTCGGCGTGATGCTAGCGGAGCTGCAGCATTCATATTACAGCGGCGTGAAACTACTGCGTATTATTGGTACGGTTAGCCCTATACTTGGGCTGCTCGGAACGATTCTGGGTATTATCGCTGCGTTTAAGGTGATTGCGGCGCATACTGGTCCCGTCTCGCCGAATCTGATCGCAGACGGGTTGTGGGAGGCGATGCTGACCACTGCTGTTGGGCTGCTTATAGCACTGCCAACATTGCTACTGGCGCATTTATTTCGTCATTTGGGAGAAAAGCAATTAAATGATTTTTGTTTGCAGCTAAACAAGCTCTCGCTTTCTTTTGAGCTAGAGAAACATGCTAAAGACGCTCCTGAAGCGCCTTCCAACGTTAAGAAATTTGCCGCATGATTAGCTTACGTCAAGATGACCCGCATGAAGGAACCTTGCGTGACCTGGCGCCAGACCTTACCCCGATGCTCGATATTCTTTTTATCTTGCTGGTATTCTTTATGCTTACTGCAGGTGCGGCATTGCAATCGCTGGATGTAAAACTGCCTTCTAGCGTATCGGATAGCTTGCCGCTTATGCAAGAACCGCAACATCTGATGCTCGAGATACGCCCTAATGCTTATGCAATAAACGGTAAAGTAGTAGCAGATTTCGCTGGTCTAGAACGCGCCATTCCAGAAGCGATTCGAGACAACCCGGAGAAAGAACTCATTATCGCGAGTGATAAACAAGTATCGGTAGAAAATTTACTGAAAGTATTAACCTATCTTCAGTCACAAGGCATTACTGCCGCTAACATCCTTATGCAACAGGAGAATCAGAAATGACGCCTATGGCACAAAAACACGCATTACATGTTTTGGGAATTATCTTTTCCCTCTTTTTATATACGATCGCTTCACCCGCCCATGCGGAAGCGCCACAGCGCGTTGTTTCCATCGGCGGAGCCCTTACCGAAATCGTATATGCGCTCGGAGCAGAAGCTGCTCTTGTAGGCAGCGACACCACAAGCTACTACCCACCAGAGGCAGAGAAAATGCCGAAAGTGGGCTATCAGCGCACGCTTTCTGCAGAGGGCATCTTATCGCTCAATCCAGATTTAGTGTTGCTTACCGATGAAGCTGGCCCGCCAGCAGTGTTAAAGCAGCTGGAATCTGCGGGCGTGGAGCTGATAAAAATAGGTGCAGGGCGTTCATTGGAAGATGTTGTAAAAAGCATAAAGATTATCGCAGATGCGCTCCACCAGCCTGAAAAGGCAGATGCCTTGGTGAAGAAACTACATGAGGATATCACAACCCTAAAAACCGCAACGGCAGAAACTGCCGCGCCAAAGCGTGTGATGTTTATTCTGCAGCATGGTGGCGGCCCGGCACTTGTGGCAGGGAAAAATACTGCCGCAGATAGCATTATTGCCCTATCCGGTGCAAAGAATGTGGTGACGGGGTATGATGGGTATAAACCCCTCACTCCCGAATCGGCTGTATCCTTAAAACCTGATGTGATTCTCATCACTCGACAAGGGTTACAACAAGCGGGAGGCAAAGATGGCCTACTCAAAATGCCTGGTGTATCCCTGACTGAGGCTGCAAAAGCGGGTAATGTGGTAGCCATGGATTCCCTGCTGATGCTGGGCTTTGGTCCACGCACCGCCCAAGCGGCATTAGAATTACATAAGCAATATCAGGGATTATGAACACGCTCACAAAACATGTGACGATTTCTTTACCGTTCATACGATTAAAAGCTTCCGTCTTTACAGTATTATCGGTGTGTTTATGTGCAGCGCTTGTGGCCGCTTCCTCCATTGGCGCTGTTTCCATACCGATCTCCTCATTGCTTACAGGTACATTAACGGAGCAGCAAGAGGCCGTCTTGGGCTCCATTCGCCTCCCGCGCGCATTGCTAGCCGTTGTTGTAGGTGCGGCACTGGCTGTATCAGGAGCGGTAATGCAGGGATTATTTCGTAACCCCTTAGCAGACCCTAGCCTGATTGGTATTGCCAGCGGCGCTGCCTTAGCCGTGGCGTTGGTGATTGTTATCTTCGAGCCTGTCAGCCAGGTTGCCAATCTTTATGGCCTTAGCGTTGCCGCATTCATAGGGGGGCTGCTTACCTGCTTACTGATATTCCGCTTTGCACTCCTTACCGGTGCGATGTCGGTGACCTATGTGTTGCTGGCAGGCATTGCGGTAAACGCTATTGCTATGGCCGGCACAGGTTTTCTATTTCATATCAGCGATGATCAACAATTGCGTACCCTGACATTCTGGACAATGGGAAGCTTAGGCGGCGCATTATGGCCAAGTGTGTTTGTTGCTACCACTATCGTAATACCGGCAACCATTGTGCTAATACGCCACGCACGGGCGCTTAATATCTTGCTGTTGGGTGAACATGAAGCCACGTATTTGGGTGTTGATAGCCATCGCTTAAAGCGTAATGTTATCATCTGTACGGCTCTTGCTGTTGGGGCAGCTGTTGCCGTTAGCGGTATTATTGGCTTTGTGGGCCTGATTGTGCCGCATTTGGTGCGCCTTACTATTGGCCCAGACCACCGTTTATTGATTCCCGCTTCTGCTTTTTTAGGCGCCATTATGCTGGTTGTTGCTGACATATTTGCCCGCACAATTGTTGCCCCAGCAGAAATGCCTGTCGGCATCCTAACGAGCTTAATCGGTGGGCCATTCTTCCTGTGGCTGCTCATAAAACAATATGCAGGGAGGTTTGGGATATGATACGTGCGGAACATCTGACTTATGCGGTAGGCGATAAAACAATCCTAGACGATATCGCTATCTCTATTGCTCCCGCGTCGTTTACCGCCATTTTGGGACCCAATGGGTCGGGGAAATCTACCCTGCTTAAATGCCTCACCGGAGCGCAAAAACCCAGCAATGGCAGTGTGATGCTGGAAGGAAAACCACTATCAGATTATGCGCTCTCTACGCTCGCGCGCAAACGTGCTGTGTTATCGCAATCTACACTCATCAACTTTCCGTTTACTGTATCTGAGATCGTGATGATGGGGCGCAATCCTTATGTCACAGGCAGTGAGATGGAGAAAGATAATGATGTTGTGCAGGCAGCGCTAGAATCGGTAGATGCGTGGCACTTAAAAGATCGGGTATTCCCAACGCTTTCTGGCGGCGAACAACAGCGCGTACATTTGGCTCGTGTTTTGGCCCAGATATGGGAACAGGAAAACCCGTATCTCTTTTTGGATGAACCCACCTCTGCGCTAGACCTAAAGCACCAGCACCTTATCCTGGCGTTTGTAAAAGCGCTGACAAAAACGGGAGCAGGCGTGGTCACCATTTTACATGATATTAATTTGGCTGCTACGTATGCCGATAATATCGTGTTGCTAAAAGAGGGGCGCGTGTTTGCTGCGGGCAGCACGGCCGATACTCTCTCTCAAGAAAACATCATGACGGTATTTGAGGTGGATGCTGAAATCACCGCCTCGTTATACGGGTTTTAAGCGGTGACTAAATAATAGTAAAATCCGCTTCGGTTAGCGACCCTTCTGCTACGCCAAGCAGTGTAAGCGTTTCACGCTCACCAAAATCAACCACCGCCGTGCCATTGACGTAAGACGTATTCGCCAATACTTGCTGCACAGAAACAGCACGTATTGAAATAATACCAATTGTATCTACGCCCTGTACGAAATCTTCAATGACGTCTAGGCCGCTATTAAAGCCAAACAAGTCACTTCCGGCGCCGCCAATCAACGTATCGTTTCCTAGATCTCCAAATACGCTATCATTTCCGGCACCGCCATTAATGGTATCATCGCCTTTACCACCGCGTACAATATCATCGCCTCGATCTCCGAGAACGAAATCATTGCCTGTGTTGCCGTTGACAAAATCGTTATCAGCACCGCCGCGTACCGTATCATTCCCCAAATCGCCAAATACCGTATCATTG
>JANQQO010000111.1 GCA_028289305.1 Rickettsiales bacterium
GCGCTCGGCACCGGGACGGATGTCGCCATGGAATCTGGCGCGATCACCCTCATGAGCGGGGATTTAGCGGGCGTCGAGCGCGCCATCGACCTGAGCCAGGCTACGATGCGCAAGATTGGGCAGAACCTCTTTCTCGCCTTTATCTATAATGTGGTTCTGATTCCCGTTGCCGCCTTTGGGTTGTTAAATCCGGCATTTGGAGCCGCCGCCATGGCCGCCAGCGATGTCTGCGTGATCGGCAACGCTCTGCTGCTGCGTAAGCAGTGGCCGCCCGCTTAATTCATCGTCACGTTGCTAATCCTCAAGCGGTAGCTCCCCCGCTTGGTTATAGTAGAAGAGCATCTCTTCAATCTGCTGATGCGTGATGCGGCGAAGTTGCATGGTAGAGAAGATATTTCTTCCCAGGAAGAAACTCTCTATAAAAGTCCATAACCAGAAAGCGCCGAGGAAACAATAGAGCGGTAGGAGTGATGCCGCCCATCTATGTGGTTGGTTGAGCGGGAAAAACCAATCCAGCAAGAACATAACAACGGCAAGAAGCACGATGCTTCGTATCAATGTGGAATGCAGCAGCCGTGGCAGCACTTTGCGCCAAAATGGATATCCAACTCTCTTTCTGACGGTCTGATTGGGTATATTAAATAAAATGATGGTCTCACCTATCGATTCCAGCACCATATTTACCTGTAAGCAAAGAAAGAGGTAACAGAGAACCTCGCTGAAAAAGAAAAACTCGATTCGCCAAGGCCCACCTATCGTTAGAAGAAGCCAGACCACGAGAGCATTAAGATAACCGAGGGAAGCGAAGACAGGAAACTGCAGGCGCCAATAATATGGGCTGGTAAAAGCGGCGATTCTCTTCACGCCATGAGGGATTGTAGCAAAGCTGTGAGGTGGGATGCGCGAAAAGGCCTCGCTCACCATCAAGCCAACAATCATAGGCCATAAAGCCACTAGAACGACCGCGATAAAGTAAACCAGGCTAAAATCGACGTGGGTCGGAGTAATAATAGAGTATCCGGGGACCCAGGTACTATAGACGCTCGATAATCCCGCACCAAACCTGGTAAGAAGATAGAGGTCGAAGGTCGCTATAGCCATGACAGCGAGGAGGAAGAATTCTGCTGCGGCTAAGTAGATGTGGGTATTCGATTTCCTCAGGGCCCATTCAATGCGCTGCTTCACGGGATCGTCGCCCGCCAGCCGCATAAAGCGCCAATTGCGGAAGCGGCGATACATGATGGAGTTTCCCTGGCCTAAGTGGCAGGCGCCTCAGCGGTCGTCATCGCTTCGGGCTGGCGCTGTAATTCATCCAGCATCCGCGCTACCAGATCGCGCAATTCCTGCAAAGTGGTGAGCTGCAGGAAGCCCTTCTTAAATTCACGGGCACGCTTCAGACCTTTCACGTATTGGACACCGTGCTTGCGCAGCTCGACCATTCCACGCGGCTCGCCCTTCCACTGCGCCATGAGTTCGCCGTGCTTCAGCAGCATTCTTAGGCGATCCTCCAGCGTAATACGCGGCGACTTGGCGCCAACCCGTTCCTCCAGAACCGGTTGTTCCATGTATTCGGCAAATCGCTCGGGGTAGTGGAGCGCCTCCAGGCACTCTTTCAACGCCCAGGGGTTTCCCAGCCAGCCCCGGCCCAGCATCACGGCGTCGCAGCCGGTCAGGTTCACCATGCGCAGCGCGTCCTCGCCGCTGTTCACATCGCCGTTGCCGATGACAGGGATATCGAGCGCGGATTTCAGCTCGCCGATGAGGTCCCATTCACTACGCCCGGTGAATTTCTGTTCGCGCGTCCGGGGATGGAGCGCCACGGCGTCGGCCCCCTCCTCCTGACAGATTCGACCGATCTCAATCAGGTTCTTCGAGCCGTCGTCCCAACCCGCGCGGAACTTGGCCGTCACCGGGATATCGGGCGCGCCCTGCCGCATCTCGGCAATGATGGCCTTCACGCGCGGCGGGTCTTTCATCAGCGCCGAGCCACAGTGGTTGCCCGTTACCTTGCGGGCCGGGCAGCCCATGTTTAGATCGATCAGCGCCACCCCTTCGTCCGCAATACGCCGCGCCGATTCTCCGAGCGCCTCGGGGCGGCCGCCAAAGAGCTGCACCGCCACGGGCCCCTCGTTTTCTGGCTCGTCGGCGATGTCGATCATGCCCCACGTCTTCCGGTCGTCGCGGATGATGCCCTCGCTCGAAAACATCTGCGTGTAAACGAGATCGCACCCCATCTCGCGCGCGATGGTGCGCGTCGGCCGGTCGCTAATGCCGCACATCGGTGCGGGGAGCACGCGGTGCTTCAGCTCGAACGTGCCGATGCGCAAAGGCTCGTCCGGCGCAAACAGGGGGGTATCCCCGCCGCCAGGCTCGGGCAAAGGCACATCGGCGTGCAGCGCCGGATCGATGGTCATCTTCGACATGACAGGCGAAACGAGCGCAAAACGGCATACCGTTTCAAGTTTCTAGTTTTGCGCTATTCAAGCAGCAGCAGGTTACCCTCGGGCAGGGGGGGGGAAATCAGTCTGCCGCTAATGAGGAGCAGATTGCCCACATCTTCCACCGTGGGTGAATCACCCACCATCTCGTTCGTGATGAT
>JANQQO010000056.1 GCA_028289305.1 Rickettsiales bacterium
TGCGGAATCTTGCGGAGAATGCCAGTTTACAGCTTTATATGACCGAGCTGAGCCTTTTGGAGGGTGGCGTGCGCGCCAGTGACGAGCCAGCGCAGGCGAGTTTCTTACGTAATTTATTGACGGTGACAGCGGAGCGGGATGGGTTTATCACCGCCTCCACTGCGGGTGATGTGCGGGTGCGTGCGAATGTGGAGCGCGTGGGTGTTTCAGGCATTGCTTTATTGGATAAAGAAGGGCAGCTGGTGGTCTCAACGCGTGGGATGCCGCCGATGGAAGGACGTCTGCAGCGCTTTGTGGATAATGCGCCACGGGGTGAGCGACATTTCTTGGATATGTATATTGGGCCGACCGGTGAGCCGACGATGGCATTCGTAGCGCCGGTATTTGCGATTCAAGGTGATCGCGAGCCAAGTCAGCAGATTGGTAGTGTGTTGGGTGTGAAGACAGTGGGTGGTAGCTTATACCCTCTGTTAGAGCCGCCAGCGACCGCGATGAAGACCTCGGAAAGCTATTTGGCGCGGGTGCGGGGTAATTTCGTGGAGTTTCTTTCGCCGTTAAGCGATGGGACAAAGCCACTTTCTCGGAAGGTGGATAGTTTTAAGCCGGATTTTGCGGTGACCAGCTTTGATGTGGATTCCTTTCCCACCAGTAATTTTGGAGTACGGCAGGATTATAATGACGTAGAGGTATTAGCAACAGTACGCCGGATTGGTGCCACGGGCTGGGTGTTGGTGCATAAGATAGAAGCCGCACTGGCGTTGGCAGAGAGCGATGCGCGGCGGACGCGGCTGATGGGCATCTTCTGCTTAAGCATCTTGCTTACCGTGGTGATTATTGTGGCGGTGTGGCGCCATGGTTCATCGATTCGCATGGAGAAAGAAGCACATCATTATAAACAACTGGCAGAACATATTCAGGGGCAGGAGCACTTGCTGCGTTTGGTGACGGATAATCAGCCCGATCATATGTTTATTGTGGATAAAGATAATCGTTATTGTTTTGCGAATTATGAGGCAGCGCTGAATGCGGGGATTAATGAGCAGGATATGATTGGTAAGACCATAGAGAGTGTGTTGGGGCCGCATAAGGGAGAAGAATATAAGCGAGTGAACGAGGCGGTGCTTAAAGAGCTGAAGACCATCGTGGAAATTCATCATGTGGATGATAAGATCTTCCAATCCAAGCATATACCGTTGGCGAAAGTGCCGAGTATTTTGAGTGATGAAGAGACCAATGGTGTGCTGATTGTAGAGCAGGATATCACTGAGGTGATGCAGGAGCGCGAGCGTAGCGAGCGGATGTTAGAAAATCTGGTGACGACCTTGGTGACGATTATCGATCGGCGGAACCCCTATGCATCCAATCATTCCTCACGCGTGGCACGGCTTGCGGGTATTATTGCGCAGGATATGGGGCTGGATGAGACAATGGCCAGGTCAACCGAGACAGCAGGTAAGCTCATGAATTTGGGTAAGATCTTATTGCCAGCAGAGCTGTTGACCAAGGTGGAGGCGCTGAGCGAGGAGGAGATGAAGAATGTGTATGAGTCGATTTATGCCAGCGCGGATTTCTTAGAAACGATTGAGTTTAGAGGCCCGGTGGTGGAGACACTGCGCCAATGTCAGGAGCATTGGGATGGGAATGGACCAAAAGGGCTTAAAGGTGAAGAGATTTTGATCTCGGCGCGTATTATTGCGGTGGCGAATGCGTTTATCGCGATGGTGAGCCCGCGTGCGTATCGTCCGAGCATAGGCAAAGAGAAAGCCATTGAGAATTTGATGAATCAAATTGGCGAGAAATATGATCGCCATGTCGTGGTTGCTTTGGTGAATTATGTGGAGAATCATGCGGGGGATGAAGAGTGGTGGGAAGACGCATAAACATATATGGTGGTGCGTTTTCTTAAGCGCCCTCATGCATCGGAGCACCTTCTTTTTATATTTAATACATCATTATGGTTTCTTCCGATACATCGCTTGACGCTTTGATGAAGCAGGTGCAGGCGGGCGATAAAAAAGCCTATGCTGATCTGCTGCATCGCGTGTCGCAGGAGCTTCGCCCTTTTCTGAAAAAGCGGCTTGCGAGCCCGGATGATGTGGAAGATTTGCTGCAGGAGATTTTGATCTCAATTCATAAGGCGCGGCATACGTATGATGCCACACGCCCGTTTGCTCCGTGGATGTATGCGATCGCAAAATTTCGGCTGAATGATTTCTTGCGCAAGCAATATCGTGATGTGTTTAAAGATGCAGATGATTACCATGCGCTGGAAAATCAGCTAAGTGCGCCGCAGGAGGATAGCAAGCGTGCGCAGAGGGAAGAGCTGGATAAGGCGATGGGAACTTTGCCCGAGCGGCAGCAGCGGATTATTT
>JANQQO010000101.1 GCA_028289305.1 Rickettsiales bacterium
GTGAAGATATATACCAGCGGTAGTGTTGCGGTGAGCCGGGACATCACCAAACCAGTAGCTGGCACGGTGGATATCTATGTCGATTCAGTGTTGCAAACAAGCGGCGTGAGCGTGGATACCACCACCGGCATGGTCAGCTTCATCGCTCCGCCAGCGGATGGCAGCACTGTTACGGCTGATTTTGAATTTGATGTGCCGGTACGTTTCGACACGGACGAACTACAATTTGCCATTGATAGTTTTGATGCTGGCAGTTGGAACAACATTCCCTTGATTGAGGTGCGTGTATGAAAAACATTAGCTCAGAACTAGCAGCCCATTTTGAGGGAGGCCTTACCACACTTGCCACATGCTGGCGAGTTACCCGGCAGGATGGGGTGGAGGTTGGCTTTACCGATCATGACGAGCTAATCATGTTTGATGGCCTGGATTACGATTCTATTGCCGGGTTCACGCCTACCACAGTGGAAAGCAAATCCAACATGAGCGTGGATAATATGGAGATAGAGGGGCAAACCTTTCCTTCAAAGATTACCGAGGCAGATCTCTTGGCCGGGCTGTATGATTTTGCAGAGGTTGAAATATTCATCGTGAATTATGAAGATCTTACCCAGGGCAGGCTTGTGGTAAAGCGTGGCTGGTTGGGTGAAGTCACGCTCAACAAACAGATGTTTCAAGCGGAAGTGCGCGGCCTCACGCAGCACCTATCACAAACGATTGGTGAGGTATTCTCTCCCAGCTGCAGGGCTATATTAGGGGATAGCCGCTGCAAAGTAGCATTGGGTGGGCTTACCGTCTCTGCCGCGGTAACAGAAGTTACCAATAACCAGACTTTCAAAGCCACTGTCCTCACAGAGGACGCCGGATGGTACACTGGTGGTGAGGTGATCTGGACATCTGGCAATAACGAAGGTCGCCGCATGGAGGTGAAAGAATTTGCTGATAGCCAAGTGGTGCTGGCATTACCGATGGGTAAAAGCATTCAGGTAGGTGATGACTTCGACATCATCGCCGGATGCGATAAGACCCGCGAAACCTGTATTAATAAATTCAACAACATTATCAACTTTCGGGGTGAACCCGATGTACCGGGAGTAGATAAGCTACTCACCACCGCTGGTACCCTTAACTAGGAAATTTCAATATGAGCACGATTAAACCAGAGCACATTGTGGCTCAGGCACGCACATGGCTGGGTACTAAATATCATCACCAAGGAAGATTGAAGAAAAGTAGGAATGGCCCTGGTGGTGTAGATTGTGTTGGGCTGGTAGTAGGGGTAGTTCATGAGCTAGGCATACACGATGGTAACGGAAATGTTTTGTCGCTTTATGACGAAACAAATTACTCGTTTTATCCGGAGGGAGAGCGATTAGTACGCAGTATCGAAAAACATCTCCGAAAAGTGCCTTATGAAGAAATGCAGATTGGAGACGTGCTATTATTCAAGTTTCACCGTGATCCACAGCATATTGGCCTGCTCACTGATTATCCTACCGGGGGAATTGGTGTGATTCATTGTAACTCCAGCGCGGGCAAGGTGGTGGAGCACCCTTTAAGCAAAACGTGGCTGAGATTGTTGGTAGATGTTTACCGTTTTCCGCCTGCGTCTTTGAAACGCTAGACTATTTTTAAAATAATTCTGAATGGGAACCAAGGCGCGCCAAATGTAGCGATGTATCGTCTAGACAGGCATAGATGAGCAACCAATCCGGTTCAATATGGCATTCTAGAAATCCGCTCCAGTTGCCGGTTAAAGGGTGCGGACGATACTTATCAGGTAGTGGTTTGTCATGTCGTAATATCTCAAGGACACGATTCAGCTTGGCAATGTTTTTCCCTTGTCGGTGTGCTTTTTTAAGATCCCGCTTGAATGCGCTGGAAAGCTGTAATGTACGCGGCACGCTACGCGTCATCTATGTCGTCGAGTGCATCCTGCAAGCTATCATAGCGATGGCCTTTGCCTTCTTGAAGTTCACGCATCGCTGCAACGGTTTCTGCATTGGGAATGCGTATGTCAAAAGGCAACCCCTGATAGAGTGATACCTGTGTATAAAACAATGTTAGTGCCTCGCTTGGGGATAATCCAAGCGTAGCAAACACCGCTTCTGCCTCTGCTTTCAAGCCAGGCTCTATACGCGAATTAATAGTGGCACTCTTTGTCATAATAACATCCTCCATGTAAGCTTATTGTACCACATATGTCTTACATTAACAACTCTTAGTTTTTCATTTATGACCGATGTTATCCTTCCAGTTGCCGGCGGCATTACAGGTTTTGTATTAGGTGGTCCTTCCGGTGCGATTTTAGGAGCGAATCTCGCAGGGGCGGCGGGTAGCTTGTTTCCTAGAAGTCAGCGTGTACAGCTTCCGACGCAGGAAGGCCCACGTTTAGCTGACTTGCGAGCACAAACCTCTACCTACGGTAATATGGTGCCGAAAGTCTACGGGACCATGCGGTTGGCGGGTAATGTCATTTGGTCGACGGATCTAAAAGAAGTACAAACGGAAATAACAACATCGCAAACTTCTAGTGGTGGAGGGAAGGGCGGTGGTGGTTCGGTTACTACCAGTCAGACCTCTGTAACCTACCAATATTTCATCACCCTGGCGATTGCCATTTGTGAAGGGCCGATGGATGAAGTGATCCGCGCCTGGGCAGATAGTAAAGTGCTAACGGAAGATGTTCTCTCCTCAGCAGAGGGTAAATACAACATACACCTAGGCGATGAGGAGCAAGAGGTTGATGATATTATAGCCAAACATCTGCCTAGCGGCACTATACCGGCCTATCATGGTTTAACTTATGTGGTAATTGAGGATTTTCCCTTAGCGGATTATGGCAACCGGATTCCCAATTTTACCTTTGAAGTACGCAGGACAGTTAAATTTACTCCCAGTATTGAAGATAAGGTAAAAGATATCGTGATGATTCCCGGTGCTGGAGAGTTTGTATACGGCACTGATATCACGACTAAGCAAGATGGTGCGTTTCCTAATGGGCAGTTCGTTCCTTCGGGTGGCAAAACCCTTATCAACATGCATAATTATACAGGGAAAGCCGATCCGCTAGTGGCGCTCGATCAATTGGAGAGCGTGTTTCCCAATCTGGAGTGGGTGGCCGTTGTGGTCACATGGTTTGCCACCAGCACGGATGCGGGTACCTGCAGAATTATCCCAAAGGTAGAATTTCAGGGCAATACGCAAGTATTGCCTGAAGACTGGTTTGTTGCTGGGCTTGGGCGTAACGATGCTGAAACGGTATTTTTCTTTGATGAGGGTACGCCTACCTACGGTGGCACGCCTTCTGATCATACAGTGGTACAGATTTGCCAGGAGCTGAAAAACCGTGGGCTTAATGTGATGCTGTATCCCATGCCTTTTGTGGATCAAATCACGCCGATACCAAAGCCCTGGCGCGGCAGAATAGAGCCCGCCAATGCTACGGATGCCAATAACTGGTTTACCAAAGTGGGCGGCTATAATGCGTTTATCATGCATTATGCCAATTTGAGTGTTGGTGGCACCAATTTGAAGGATGTGATTGATGCCTTTGTGATTGGCAGTGAGTTGGTGGGTATGACAGGCTTCACTGATACACCGGGAAATTATCCTACAGTGAATCAGCTGGTAAGTTTGGCTGCCTCAGTGAAAGCAGCAGTTGGCAGCGTGCTGGTTACCTACGCTGCCGATTGGAGTGAATATCACAGCACTGACGGCTGGTTTAATATGGACTCGCTATGGGCCAGCCCTAACATCGATTTTGTGGGTATTGATAGCTATTTCCCGCTCACGCCGGATGTGCCGCAAATTCAAATTACCGAGGAGCTGATAAAGCAATATTGGGAAGAAGGTGAGGGTTGGGATTATTTCTGGAACGAAGATCGCACTGTGCAAACCAGCTATGGTGGCGATCCTACCTATGCCTGGAAGAATCTAGAATATTGGTGGGGCAATACGCACACCAATCCTGATTTGAACGGTACGGCCTGGACTGCCAAAATGAAGCCGGTGTGGTTTACCGAATTTGGCTTCCCAAGTGTCGATGGAGCGGCCAATCAGCCCAATGTGTTTTATGATCCTACCTCCAGTGAAAGTTTCTTCCCGCGCGGCAGTAAGGGCAGAATTGACTTTCAAGCCCAGCGTGAAGCGCTCAATGCCACTCTGGATTATCTGGAAGGGAGAAACCAGGAGCCGGGCAATTCTAACCTGGTGCCACGCCGGTTTATCTGGACATGGGACGGGAGGCCATTCTCCTTCTGGCCGGATCTTGAAAATGTATGGCAGGATTCCATTCTGTGGGCCACCGGCCATTGGGTGCAGGGAAAATTGGGCAACAGCACGCTGGGAGCGATTGTTGCAGAATTACTGCAGGAAGCTGGACTTACACCATCGGATTATGATGTCACACGGCTGACGGATACGGTGGAAGGGTTTATCCTGCAGCAGCCCATTACAGTGCGGAGTGCCCTGGAATATCTGGCAAGTGCCTATTTCTTTGATTGTGTGGAAAGTGATGGGTTGCTCAAATTCGTGCCGCGTGGCAGTGAATCAGTGCTCTCCATCCCGGAAGATGATCTGATTCCCACTTCGAAGAATGAGATTGATGATATTTTGGGCATCAAATATGCGCAAGGATTAGAGTTACCACAGCGGGTGAATGTTACCTATATTGATCGGCCATTTAATTATGATCCGGTTACCCAAGCGTCGCAGCGCCAAACTACGGGAGCGGTGGATCAGGTTACCATGAATCTGCCTATCGTGATGAGTGCAACGTTAGCAAAGCAAATTGCCGATATCACGCTTTACAGTGCATGGAAAGAGCGGGTGAGCTTTGAACTTATCATTCCGCCCAAATATGTGCGTTTGGAGCCAACCGATGTGATAACCGTTACGGTCAGTGGCGTACCTCATGAAATGCGGGTGATTAAAACCGATATGGAAAAGTATGGCTTGATGAAAGTGGCGGCAATCGCTGAGGATATTTCGAGCTATGATTTTTATACTCCTCCTGGCTCCACCGGTGGCACAGTCGAGCCACCGGTGCTGGTGCCGGATACGCTGATTCAGTTTGTGGATGCTCCGCCGTTACCCACGGATAGCACCAGCAATCAAGGTTTGCTTCGCCTGGGTGTGGCACCGGATGGGCCGGGTTGGAATGGTGCTGCCATTTACCGCTCCACTGATGGCGGTGAAGCGGGTGGCAATACATTTGATCTGCTGGCCGGGCTGGATGGCCCTGCAGTGTTTGGAGCAATCATCACCAATTTGGCTGATGGTGTATTCGAAACCTGGGATGAGAATAACACGGTGGATGTCATTCTTACCTCCGGCTCACTTATCAGCGTGAATGAATTGGCCATGCTCAATGGATCAAACGCAGCACTGATAGGTAATGAGCTGGTGCAATTTCAGAATGCCCAACTGATTGGTGAAAGCACCTATCGGCTTTCACGGCTATTGCGTGGAAGGCAAGGCACAGAATGGGCCATAGACACACACCAGCTGGGAGATCGTTTTATACTGCTTTCTCCGGCGCTGTACACCACTACCATTGCCAACAATAACATTGGCAAATTGCTATATTATAAGGCTGTAACGGTGGGCAATACGCTTTCTACCACTGAGGAGAAAGCGTTTACCTATACCGGCAATAATTTACGGCCTTTTTCACCGGTGCACATCAAAGGCAGCCGGGATAGCGGTAATGATTTAACCGTTACCTGGATTCGGCGCACGCGGGTGGATGGAGATTGGCGCGATTTTGTTGGTGTGCCATTGGGTGAAGAAACAGAAAGCTACGAGGTGGATATCCTAGGGCGGGGCAATGTGGTGCGCATGCTCACTAGCACCAGCCCAACCGTTACCTATACCGAAGCCGATCAAATCACTGATTTTGGCAGTGCGCAAAGCTCTGTGGATGTGAAAATCTATCAGCTTTCGGCGGTGGTAGGCCGCGGCTATGCGGGCATAGCTACCATTTAACCTTGAACTAACTGGAGAAGATCATGACTTCAACAGCAAAACTGGGCTTGCCGTATATTATTACAGCGCAGGCTCAGAAAGAAGTAACTCATAATGAAGCATTGAATGCGCTGGATGTGTTTGTAACTCGTGTTGTCACTGATTTTACGAATACACCACCGGACAGTCCTGCCGAAGGTGATATACATATTGTTGGCACCTCACCTACCGGTACGTTTGTTGGCCATGATAATGAGCTGGCTCAATATCTTACGGGTGGCTGGATATTTTACACGCCATATAAATGGCTGGATGTGGTGGTGGAAGCACGGGATGAGCGCTACACATGGGATGGTTCTGCCTGGGTGCCATTTGGCCTGATCATGAAAGATACCGGTGAGTATCTCCGTATCCAGAGCTGGCAAGAAGATGTTGATCTGAGTATTTCCACACAGACCGTCAATGCCATTCCGAACCGAGCAACCGTATTGGCGGTGAATACACGGACGATCACCGTCGTAACAGGTAGTGTGACTAGTTTTGGTGTAGGTGTGGAGGGAGATACAACGCGCTATGGTACCGGCATTGGGCTTGCGGTAGATGCTACCAATATTGGGATCACCTTTAATCCAATTGGGTATTACGCAGATACTCCGATCGTTCTTACACCTGATAAGGGCGCATTTGCTACGGGATTAATACGTATCAACGTACAATATATTCAAGCAAAAGGCCCGTGGCCTTGGGAGGTATAGCAATGGATCACGACACAAAAAATGCCATCCGTGAGGCGGTGAGAGAAGGTATAGAAGAGACGCTCACTAAATATGGCATTGATACTTCTAACCCTACCGATATGCAGGCCGACATGGTCTATCTACGCAAATCTCGCACAGGTTCTGATGAAGTAATTAAATGGATTAAGCGTTCGGCAATCACCGCAGCGCTTACAGGAGCTTTGGTGGCGCTGTGGCAGGGTATTAAACATATTACGCAAGGAGGGTAGGATGGTGACGTTATTTGGATCATTGTTAGGATTTGTGAGTGCCACATTTCCTGATTTAATAAAGCTGTGGAGGGATGCAGCGGACCGCAAACATGAACTCACCATTTTACGCTTGCAAATGGAGCAGCAAGCGCAAGGCCATGCGCAACGTTTAGAAGAGATTCACGCACAAGCCGATATTGCCGAATCAAAAGCGCTCTATAAGACCTATTATTCCGGCATCAAATGGGTGGATGCACTTAATGGTACGGTAAGGCCTGTGCTCGCCTATGCCTTTTTCTTTCTCTACTTCACCATCAAATGCATGCAATTTGTTATGGTTGATCTAACCGCTCCATTACCGTGGCACGTAGATATATTATGGTCGCAAGAAGATCAGGCTATTTTTGCCGGTATTATCAGTTTTTATTTTGGACAACGTGCCATGAATAAAGTGAGAAATGGAAAGTGAGACATATTACACAAACGGGGCTTGGTCTCATTAAGCGGTTTGAAGGGTTTAGGGATGCAATATATCTGGATGCTGTGGGTTTGCCTACTATTGGCTATGGTCATTTGATACGCGTAGATGAGGATTTTAGCCAAGGGATCACTGAACAGGAAGCGGAGATTCTATTGGCAAAAGATGTGCGTACTGCAGAATACGCCGTGGTGCGGTTAATTGACGTGCCGCTGACCGACGGGCAATTTGATGCGTTGGTATCCTTTACCTTCAACCTTGGTTCCGGCGCATTGCAGCGTTCCACACTCCGCCGTAAGGTGAATCGCGAAGAACACGCCGAAGTGCCGCGTGAGCTGCTGCGCTGGGTTTGGGCTGGCGGAAAGAGATTGAGGGGGTTAATGCGACGGAGGACGGCAGAGGGGAAGTTGTATGTAGTTTAATATTTTTGGACTTTTTGGAATTACCCGATATGTTAGCGCCATGACAGCATAGGGCTAAAGGTGTTAGATGCTTAGGGTATTTCTCTTCATAACGTTATGTATTGGTATTGTTTTTAGCGCTTCTGCACGCGTTGCCATTGCAGAAGATTCCCCTAGGATTCTTTCTACGAGTATAAAAGGGCCTATAGGTATAGGAGCGGAGAGACATTTATTTCAAGCTATTGAGAAAGCAGAACAAGACGGCTATACACTTTTAATCATACAGCTTGATACACCGGGAGGGCTGTACGACACCACCAGAAATATGGTTCAAGCCATACTAAACTCTCCGGTACCTATCACTGTATACGTTGCTCCATCTGGTGCACATGCAGCAAGTGCAGGTTTTTTTCTAGTATATGCGGCTGATATAGCCGCCATGGCTCCTGCTACCAATCTAGGCTCTGCCACACCTATCAGTTTAGGGGGTAACAGTGATGTGATGCCGCAAAGAAGCCATGGAAAATCGGTATTAGAAAAGAAAGCATTAAACGACTCCATAGCTTTTATTAAGAGCTTAGCAGAAGAAAATGGCCGTAATGTGCAATATGCGATTAAAGGAGTCTTGGAGGCTCTAAATCTCTCAGCACAAGAAGCGCTAAAGCATAACGTCATAAACATTATTGCCGAATCAGAAGAAATCTTACTGCAGAAGATTAATGGTACAAAAATCCGCATGGGTGAAAAAGAGCACGTTATAAATACGAAAGATGTCAGTATTGACTACTTTGAGCCTGATATGAGAACCGAAATTATTAAGATTCTTACAGACCCCAATATTATCTACATACTTCTCATGCTTGGCTTTTATGGTCTGCTTCTGGAATTTTATGCTCCAGGCACTTTTGTGCCGGGGGTTGTGGGGGCTATTTCCTTATGCGTTGCTTTGTGGGCAATGTCTATACTACCCACAAATTATTTTGGTGTTGCTCTTATAGTTTTAGGTTTGTCCTTCATGGTGGCTGAGCTACACATTCCAAGCTTCGGCGTTCTTGGTATTGGAGGGTTGGTATGTTTAGGCTTCGGCTCGTATATGCTTTTTGATGATCCTTATTTTAAGGTTGACCCTACGTTTCTAGGAACATTTTTAGTGACCACCGCAATCATTGTTTTTTTATTGGCAGGATACCTTGTTAAGGTTAATACACGGGCGAAAAAAACAGGAAAGGAAACAATGATTGGCCAGAAAGTAACCGTGATAAGCTGGGAAGGTGGAAAAGGTCAAGTAAAGTATCATGGTGAAATTTGGCAAGCAGAAGCAGCCGCAATGGATAAAAGAAAAATTAAAAAAGGCATGAGGCTTGCGATTAAAAATATACGTGGTTTAACAATAAAGGTGTAGAGGAGAAAGAATGGACGATCCACTAAATATATCCATGGGATTCTGGGGAATGGCGACTATTGCCGTTTTTGTATTTATATTCATCACCAGTGGTATCCGTATCATGAAAGAGTATGAACGTGCAGTGGTTTATACTCTCGGGCGTTTTACATCCATTAAAGGTCCAGGACTAATTATTATCATCCCTGTTCTACAACAGGCTGTTAAAGTTGACATGCGTGTTAACGTCTTAGATGTGCCTCCGCAGGATGTTATATCAAAAGATAACGTCTCTGTACGCGTAAATGCTGTTGTATACTACAAAGTTGTAGATTCTTTTAAGGCCATAAATGAAATTTCACACTTTCATGAAGCAACTAGCCAGTTAGCACAGACCACGTTACGTTCAATCCTCGGACAACATGAATTAGATGAAATGCTGTCTGAGAGAGATAAAATGAATGCCGATCTGCAAAAGATCCTGGATAGCCAAACAGAGAACTGGGGTGTAAAAATTTCTAATGTTGAAATAAAACAGGTAGATTTGGATGAGTCGATGATTCGTGCTATTGCGAAGCAAGCAGAAGCTGAGCGTATTCGGCGAGCTAGGGTCATTGATGCAGAAGGAGAGTTCCAGGCAGCAGAAAAATTGAAACAAGCTGCCGGATTATTCAAAGGTAACCCTGAAGCGATGCAATTGCGTTATTTGTCAACATTGAGCAGCATTGCCGATGAAAAAAGCAGCACTATTGTATTTCCCTTCCCAACAAAAGGGTTAGAGAAAATATTCGGACAGTCATAACGTGATTGGCTCACAAGGTCGTTAAAAAGATCTGCTGGTTTTTTTACTTTCTTCATCGTTTCTTCATATGGCCTATGGTAGCTTGGGCATATGAAAGTCGTACATGTCACATGTATTATTTTGCTGCTTAGCCTTACAGTAAGCGCCCCTGTATCTGCTGCATGCGTAGGTAGTATATGCACAGGAGCAGGGCTCTCCGGTGGCATCATCTCTAATATCCAAGAACAATTTGATGGGCGTATTGTCGGCATCAATAAGCTGTTTGATGACGAAGAAAGCACGTGTGAACCTCGCACTTATGAAGTTATCATTGATGGGGATCCTCAAACTGCATACGGCGTTGCCTGCCTACAGCCTGACGGTACTTGGAAAATGCAGAATCATTACGAGGTCCAGGTACTTAATGCTGAAGGCGAGATTTCTATTGTCACCGTAGATGGTAGTACGGGAAATATAGAAGAGGTGGAAGAGTGAAGGTATTGATTGTTGAAGACGATAAAGAAATAGCAAACCAGCTCTCAGACTACCTTACTGAACATGGTTTTGTTACCCAGACTTCCTATACAGGTGAAGATGGTCAGTTTGAAGGAAGTGCTGGTGAATATGATGCGGTCTTATTAGACATAGGGCTGCCAGAAATAGACGGACTCTCTATTTTGCGAGGATGGCGTGAAGATGGCATTAAAACGCCTGTTATTATTTTAACGGCGCGCACCAGTAAGATGGAAACAGTGCAGGGATTGGAGGCGGGTGCTGATGACTATATTCACAAACCATTTGATATAGAAGAAGTTGTTGCCAGGCTGAGGGTTAATATTCGTCGATATAAAGGGCATACAGGCAATATACTAAAATACAAGAATGTTACACTGGATCATAATACAGGTCGTATATCACGAGACGACCAATTCATAAAATTAACACGTACTGAATTTCTCATGACACAATATTTATTTTTGAACCAAGGGCGACCAATAAGTGCTAGTGAGCTTGCTGAACATGCCTATGATGATTTTGACAACGACTCTGGTATTATTGCTCGCCATATTGCGAATATACGAAAAAAACTAGGAACAGACGTTATTAGAACGGAAACCAATCGAGGCTATTATGTTCCGTTGGATAAAGAATCCTAGATCACTCAAACAACACGTCGTTGTTATTTCCATCATTACTGCGCTGCTTCTTACCAGCCTCTCAGGTGTGGCAATTATCTGGTCGTTTCACCAATCGATGGATCGCTTATTATTAGGATACCTGACTGCATATAGTGATGTATTAATAGCAGCAACCCGAATAGAAAATGGCAAGGTAATATTTAAAAATCCTCAGTCCCTTGCCAACTTACCGCGTTATTGGCAAGTCACCACCCCACAAAACCATATTGCAAAATCTCCTACGTTAAGCCGTTTTCTAGAGACAAAAAACAGAACGGCCTTTTTTACCTTTAAATCCCAAAATGGGGAGGAGATAGTGGCCATCACAAAAACGGTTACTTTCCCAAGAAACGTAGAAGTTACCTATCTCTCAGGCATGCAGTCAGGCATTGCATTTGCGTTCCTCGAACAAGAAAAACAGGCATTTTACACCAAAATATCTATGGTATTAGGCGGGCTCATGATGGCGTTTATTCTGCTTTCTTTGCTTTACGTACACATTATCACAAGCCCATTTGAGCGCATAAAAAACGCCCTTAGTGATATACGTAGCAGCAAAAAGAAGCGTCTAGGGAAGGATTTTCCGAAAGAAATCCAGCCGATGGCCCATGAGATTAACATGCTGTTGGATTATAATAAGGGCATTATCGAACGCTATCAAACTTTTGCAGGCAATCTTTCTCATGCCCTTAAGACACCGCTTTCTGTACTGAAGAATGAAGCCTCTTCTTCAAAATCCACTTTGGCAAAAAAAGTACTAGAGAAGGTGGAAATCATGCAAAAACTTGTTGACCGCAATCTTGCACGAGTCAAAGCAACAGGTAATACAGGGATTTTAGGCGCTGATATTACGATATATCCCACCATCGCACGTATCGCAAAAAATTTTGGAAAACTACATAACAAAGTGGTCAAGACCGAAGGTGATGAAAATCTGCGTTTTCAAGGAAATGACGGTGATCTATATGAAATGGTAGGCAATATCGTTGAAAACGCCTGCATATACGCATGCGAGTATGTGCACATTACACTTACCGAAGAAGACGATGATATACATATTATTGTGGAAGATGATGGACCAGGCATACCAGAAGAAAAACAGTATGATATTTTGGGTCGTGGTACACGTCTTGATGAAGCCACTCCTGGTACGGGTATCGGCCTGGCGATTACGCAAGACCTGGTAGAGCTATATGAAGGAAAGATAGTATTGGGAAAATCGACATTAGGGGGATTGAAGGTAGCTGTGATTTTGCCTCAGTTGAATTTTGTATGAATTTTTTCTTCATCAAGCATTCAACCATGGGGTGGTATAACTCAACATAATTAGTTTTTTACTTAGTAACTTATGGAGAGTTTATGCGTTTACGTTCTTATGGATTAGCAGCGGGAATAGTTGCACTCTGCTTCGCTTCAGATGTGCAAGCAGCCAACAATAATGAACAAGAAGGTGCATATATAGCATTTAATACATTTGGAGTTTCACTAGGAGATCAGGACTTCACTGTTTCAGGTGCGGGCACAACAGAACTGAGCTATGATTTTGGTTACGGCTTGGGCGCTGCTCTTGGGTATAGCTTTGGTAACGGAGTGCGGGCAGAAGGCGAGTTCGCATGGCGATCTAATGAGCTAGATTCTTCAATCGCCAGTGGGGATCTAGATTCATTTGCAGGAATGGTTAATGGGTACTACGACATCCATAATACTAGCAAGTGGACACCCTATGTTGGTGCCGGTATAGGGCTGGCGCATGTAACAGATAGTGATGTTGATGACAATGTCTTTGCTTATCAAGGTATGGCCGGTGTTGGCTATACCGTATCGGAAACAAGCGACCTAGTGCTTGGCTATCGTTACTTTGCTACAGAAGACCCTGAATATACTATTTCTGGTAGTACCGTAGAAACGTCATACGACACACACAACATTGAAATTGCTTGGCGTTATAGATTCTAGATAGTAATTTAAAAATTGGCCCCCTTAAGAAATGCGACCCATTATCACCACATTAGCGCTACTGTTACTCTTACTCCTTGCTGGGTGTACGACAACACGGGATGTTAAGCCGCTCACGCATGTGGATCATGATTATGGGCAAACAGAAGATGAACAGCGCTTATTCAAACGCTCACAGGAGACACATCAAGAACTCGAGAGAAAGGGATATATACTAAAAGACCCTGAGATAACGACGTATATTGAGCGTATCGCCCGTCCTTTAGTTCCTAAACAAGCAGCAAAAGCAGGCAATTTTAGGTTTTATGTGGTGCGCGACCCAACCGTTAATGCATTTGCTATGCCAAATGGGGGCATTTACTTACATCTTGGCTTACTCGCCCGTCTAGAAAATGAGCTACAACTTGCTCATTTATTAGCACATGAAATTACACATGTTGTCAAAAGACATGGCCTTAGAGGGTACGATGAAAGACGCTGGAAAACGACCACAGGAAACATCATGGGTGCATTTATAGGACCGACTCTAGGAGAGCTTCCTTTTGTGGCATCTATCGCTAGTCATAAGCGTGAATATGAAGAAGAGGCAGATGCTATGGCTTTAGATATACTTTCAAATAATGGATATAACATCACTAATGCGCCTGCGTTTTTTGATGTGCTAGAGGAGGTTAAAAACCCCGAACGTGTCGAGGGTTCTATCTGGAGCAGCCACCCAGACAGTAAAAAGCGTAAGGCAAGTGCTATAGCTATCGTACAAAGTGGTACCATCGCCGTTAACCCAAAAGGAAGAGTGGGTAAGAAAGCATATGAGAAAGTGCGTACAAAATTGGTTAAGGCCAATCTTGATATGCAGCTGCTATCTAAACACTATTCACTTGCATTGGAGGCGATAGATCGAGAACTTCGCTTCCACCCACAAGATGCCGAACTGTTCTACTATCGTGGCGAAGTATTTCACCGTATGTTTTCTGACCCTGAAGGTGCGGCACAAGAATATGCCTGGCTTTACGACAAAACCTTTGATGACGAGTTAAAGAAAAAGTTCACACAACGGAAGGGTGAGTTTTCTCGCGGTGCTCACCAAGCTTATAATAAAGCAATTAAGCTTAATGGTATAACAAACGCATATAGAGGTAAGGGGCTTTTGGCATATAAACAAAAACAATTTTCTGACGCCATTCCACTACTAGAGCATTATTTATCACACGGTAAAAATATTCGTGATCGTCGTTATATCACCCGTATTATTCAGGAGATGAGGAAGACATGAAAAAATATGCATATATCATTCTCTTACTATTCCTGACAACCGCATGCGGCACCGTAGAACGACGTCACCCTGCTTTTGATGATGCTTTTAAGAAATATCATTCTGTTGCTATTTTACCGCCTGAAGTAACAGTAAAATACGTGCAGTTTGATGGAGATAACAAGCGTCTCTCAGAACTTGAAGGGCGTATTACACAGGAGTTGTTTCAAGAAACCGCAAAGCTATTACAAGAGAAAAAATATAGAGTGTTGCCATTTAACTTTGAGGAAGCGTTCCGACAGCACGACGGTTTAAGCTTTGAGTTCGAAAAACTAAAATCCATCCATACGTCTCTCATACAAGAAATATACCCCGACTATAGTGTGAGCTTACAAAAATCGGTTGAAGAGGCGTATGCAACAAAAAAGAGTGTAGGACCCATTGTGAACCAATTTGCCGATATGGCCAACGCCGATATGTTGCTAATAACTAATTATAACGGATTTGAGAAATCAAGTGGTCTGATTGCAAAGGACATAATTTTTCGTACTGTTCTGCACTCTGTTACAAATAGTTATGGTGGCCCCTCCGATATAGGAGGAGGAAGGCTCGTTGCTGCACTGCTAGATGGCACCACGGGCGATATATTATGGGTAAATATCGGTAGTGAGTTATACCATCCTCCCTTTACAGGAGAGCTTGGTGCAAAAGACGCCGTAGAAATGGCGTTAGAGCCCTTGCCAGAGAGAACACCACCACCCCGATAAAATAAAATCCATTATTATCAATGTGTTAATGGCAAACAAGGAGGATTACTATGTCTATTATTAAAGGAACAAACACCAGTGAGACCCTGATAGGGAAAGATGGTGATGATATTATTTATGGCCTTGCTGGTGGAGATACCATTTTAGGCCAAGGTGGAAATGATCTTATTTATGGTGATGTGCTACCGACTTCTTTAATACTACAAAGCGATCTTTCGCGCTTCAAAGCAACTAATAATATCCAAGTAACCGATATAGATACCTCACGCTTTACCGAGGATAGCCTTGCTCCTGTTCCAGGGGCATTGTTTATGCCTGTATATGATGACTCTATTATGGGTGGCGATGGTGATGATACCATTTATGGTAATCAAGGCGATGACTCGCTCGATGGTGGTACGGGTAACGATTCTATTATTGGTGGCACGGGAGCTGATGCGCTAATAAGCTCTGCTGGGGATGACACGTTGATAGGCGGTAATGGCGCTGACCTGTTCCGTGTTAGTTCTATATCTACTAATTCAGATAATGTGATTATTGCTGATTTCGTCAACGGTACAGATACACTAATCCTTGATAATGATGCGATAGATGATGCAAGTACGGCTGCCACAGATTTCTCAGTGACAATTAATAACGAAGCCGGCGGTGATATTACCTTTAGTGCACCTGGTAAAAATGGCGACAACGTGGTCTTAACCGGCCTGGCAGGAGCTGGTGAAATAATCGAAGTGCGCGCTGATGATGGTAGCTTCATCAAGGTTAATACTGGTGGTACTGCAACGCTCTTAGGCAATGATGGCGCAAATCTATCCCTAGGTGCCGGCACGGATGACCTACTCATTGCTGGTACAAGCGGCGATCTGCTTGCCGGTCTTGACGGCAACGACAAGCTGCTCGGCAATACCGGTAATGACAGCCTTTTTGGTGGTAGCGGTGATGATAGGCTGATTGGTGCTGCAAGCGCTGATACCCTTTTCGGCGGTTCGGGTGTTGATACGCTCATTGGAGGTGATGGCGATGACATCATCGATGTGGGTGGCGATAGAAACAATGATGTGGATGCGGGTGCGGGTGATGACCAAGTAACACTGGTTGCTGCAAACACCACACAAGAAATAGAAGGTGGCACAGGCAATGACACCTTGATCCTAACCGCAATTGCAGACACTACCTATGATTTTAACGGGGATATCGCTGCCAATGATATCCTTGGTTTTGAAACCATTGTGGCAAATGGTACGGATATCACCACTATTAACTTTAATGGTAGCTATGTAACGGCTGGAGACATCATCTCCACCGATACCATTACCATTGATGCACGTAATATCACGGTGAACGCTGCTGCTGATGACTACCTGGTAGTAACCAGCCAGGCTGATGCGGTTGTAAAACTCAACATCACTGGTAGTGACGGTGACGACATCATTGATCTGACACAGACACGAAATCATACTACCGTCTCCGGTGGCGATGGCGAGGATAATGTGGTTGGTACTGCTTTCCGTGATTCCTTAACTGGGGGTGATGGTAACGATACTATTCATGGCCGCGGGAGCAACGACACCATAATAGGCGGTAGCGGACACGATATGCTGTATGGTGGTTTTGAAAATGACCTTCTTATCAGTGGTAGCGGCGCCGATAGCCTTTTTGGTGAGTTTGGCGTTGATACATTAGTGAGTACCGCCGGAGATGATATACTAACGGGCGGCGCGGGCAGTGATTTTATGCGTGTGCACACGGTGGCAAGCGATTCTGATATTATTGTTATTTCCGACTTCGAAAATGGTGGCGACACACTAATCCTCGATAATGATGCAATAGATGATGCAAGTGCCGCCGCAACAGCGTTTACGGTAACTATCGATGATGTAGCGGGCAATGTTACATTTAGTACTTCTGGTGAGAATGCCGATAAGGTGGTTTTACAGGGTTTAGCGGAAACCAATCAGATAATCGTGGTACGTGCGGATGACGGAAGCTTCATTAAAATCAACAATACGGATAGCTCAGTAGGTCTTGTGGGCAATGATGGTACAAATCTGTCACTTGGTGTTGGCAATGATGACCTGCTGATTGCGGGTGCGAGTGGTGATATTCTTTCTGGGATCGATGGAAACGATAAACTCATTAGCAATGACGGTAATGATAGTCTATCTGGTGGTAGCGGTAATGATACATTGGTGGGCTCTGCTGGTAACGATACACTTGTCGGCAACACGGGAAGCGACATTTTTGAGTTTGTCAGAACATCTGCCAACAATGGTAACACTGTAATAGCCGACTTTACGCAAGGCCAGGATACATTATCGTTTAAGGATTATGGTTTTACCTCAATGGAAGACCTATCCATAACACAGCAGGATGAAGGAGCGCGTATTACTCTATTCCTAGAGGAGTGGTCATCCGTAGCATCCATAACACTAGCAGGTGTGCATATAGACGCGTTAACTGAGGGTGATTTTGTCTTCACAAGCTAAGTACTACCTACATACTTCCTGAAAGGGTGCTGCATTCGTGCGGCACCCTCTTTTCTCAGCTATTCCTTGCTAAGTGTACTGCTGTATGCTGATCCGGAATTATTATTTACTAAACTAGGATGGTTTGGTTTTGGGGCTGTAGTAGCTAAGACCTAAAAAGAAGGGTGAGTAACTGTTAACGAGCGTTTGTGAGTAGCGCAACCTCGGTGCGGTGAGGTTGGATGATGAGGTAGTACTTATAGACTCTTAGTCTCAGCTTTGGCGATTTCACGAATAAGTGTGAATAGGGCGTTCTGCAGCTGATGGTTTTGTATTCCATCCAGGCTACCTGCCACCTGAAGAGTCTTTTTATCAAAGGAGTAGAGGACACTGTGTAAAGTACTTTCGTAATCACCTATACCATCAAAGAAATCATCCAGTGAAACATCGAGCTGTTTACAGAGTGATAAAATGGCCTGAATAGGGATGCGGTTATGCCCGCTCTCGTATTTTTGCACTTGCTGGTATGAGATATTGAGCATGGCAGCAACATCTTTCATGCTATACTTCTTCATGCGGCGTATTGCACGTACTCTCCCACCGAGCTCTTTATAGAAAGGCTCTACTTTTACTATTGGTTGTTTATATATATAAGAACCTCTTTGCTTCATTATAGTTTGGCCTTACTGTTGGGTTGCCACCCTGCAGTGGTGCATGCTTTTTTGTGTTGCGGTAGTACAGTCTCCGGGCATGGAACATCGCTGCCCCAATTGCCGGTATTAATGGTAAGCACTTTGTGGCAATAGACCTGCTGCATCATGTCTTTGCAGGTGGTGACTTCGTCTTCATCTAGGCAGCGTGAGGCAAATACCTGACGCGCTTGTGCGGTTTCGGGCGGGCAGTACATGGAATAAGATACGCCACGTACGTCTTTATACCCCCCGTCTTTCTTGCCCCCGCTTTGTGCACATCCCACCAAAAGCAGCATGAGAAGGCACCCTGCGAGCACACATTTTCTTGCTAAGTAATACGCTAGTTTTTTCATCTTCTTGTTCGTTTTTAGTTTGTACGTAACTTTTGTGGGCATTCTAACCATAGGTTATGCCATTTGTAAACACAAAACGTCAGACTTTTTATAAAATTATTACGTTTTGTTGCTATTATAAGGGTATAAAAAGGGTGTTTTAGGCAGGTAAAAATGCCTATTATCAGTAAGATAGGGTATGGTGGAGGTTATTCTTCGGAGCGTGACTCTATTACTCTTTCGCGCCACATTTTTTGAGCAGTTTCTCTTCTTTCTTTGATCTGGCCACGAACACGCTGGCACCACGATAACGCTTCTTGACGTTTGCGTTCACTTTCTGTGTATACCGCCTTTGCGCGTTCGGTAGCAAGTTGAGCTATATCTTTTTCTTGATCGCTATCTGCCAATGTCCCCCCTCTTTCTTATGGTTATCGGCTTTTCTTGTGAGAAAGTGGCAGTGTTTCTACGAGGTGATCAATGAGATCGTTGCTGATGCTCTCTCCTGGTGATTTGTTGATTAGTGCTTTGTATAGATGGCCTGCAAGATAAGATTTTGCTTCTATATCGCTTAAATCCAGCCCCCGCTCCGTAAAAATTTCTTCGGCTTTACGCATGGCAATGGCATGCACTTTGTCATCAAGTACCTTCGAACTATCTTGGGGCGTTCCTTTTCCTGTGTAAAGCCAGATCCAGTCTACATCCAGCAGATCTGCATAATGTCGAGCGACCGGCTCTTTGATACCGCGATACCCACCTTCATGCGCACGGTAAGTGCCGATGGGAACACCCGTTTCTTTGCAGAAATCACTTTGCGTTTTATATTTTTGTTTCCGCGCGTGCTTTAATCTGTCTTTGATTTCCATCATGATATGAAGTGTATCATATTAAGCGAAAAACCACTACATTATGTCGATTGTAGTCAGGAAATGTTACGTAATGAAAGAGCCTTCGCATCGATGACGCTACGTGATAAAAAAGTTGGCATTTTATGGATGGTTTTTACAGCATTCTGGACTGCAGTAATGCTTGTTTTGATTAAGCATTTATCTCATACGGGACTGAATACCTTCATTGTTGTTGCGTTACGAAACGTCCTTTCGTTGCTCATTTTCATGTTATTTATAAGCAGGTTACGTATACCAAAAACCACCATGCAGATTCCTTATTTTTGGCGCGGGGTGGTGGGTATTAGCTCCATGTTGCTATGGACATATGCACTGACGCTTATTGCCGCTTCTGAGGTGACTGCGTTAAGCTATACCGTTCCCATATTCACGGCGCTGTTGGCAATTTCTGTGTTTAAGGAAAAGCTAAGGATGCACCATGTTATTGGGTTAGTATCGGGAATAATAGGTACGCTTATCGTGCTACGACCTGGAACAGAGGCATTTCACTATGCGGGTCTATTGGTTTTAGCCTCCTCACTATTATGGGCGTTGGTAAACCTGATGATAAAGCGTTTTACTCAGACAGATTCAACCGCCACTATTGTGTTTTATACGTGGGTAATGCTTTCACTTTTATCGATACCAGTAGCAATAGTGACCTGGCAAACACCCACATTGGAACAATGGTGCTGGATTGTAGCATTAGGAGTGGTTTCTAATTTAGCTATGTTTTCTTGGGCAAATGCCTATGCAAAAGCTGATTTGGTGGTGTTGATGCCATTTGATTTTACGCGGTTGATCTTTGTATCGGTGTTGGCATACGCAGTTTTTAATGAGTCGGTTGACCTCTTGACGATCATAGGCGCTATCATCATTTTGTGTAGCACCACCTATGCGGCAAAAAAAGAAGCCACTTAAAAACGTTTTTTCTCTGTTTCGTTAACCATTTATTAACCTTTCTTATGGTATAATCCGCCATATATTAGGTAATAATGGGTAGGAAGATTAAGAATGGCAGACTCCAGCACAAATATGGATGCTGTAAATAAGGAAAAACAGTTGTTTAACAAGCTGTTGCTCTTTTATGATATTGCCGAAAAGATGTTGGATGCTGTTGAGAGCGATACCGTAGAGAATGGTGAACAGCAGTTTGCTATTTCAGAATCGATGATGCAGCAAATACAGGACACAACGGATGCGCTGACAGAGGAATTCACACATTTTTGTGATAATGATCTGCAGCCAGACCCTCAAATTTCGAGGAAAATGGACGCTGCGATACGTCAATTCTTTGCTGAGATGGATCAGTTTAAAGAGAGGGTACAAAAACTTGCGGCAGAAGCGAATTAGGGGAGTAAGAAATGGTACAAGGTGTAAAAAGTACTGAACCTCATGGCCCGCTGCGTAGAGGTATTGCAGAAGCAGGTGAACAGCTTGGTCCAGGGCGTGGCCAGGTTTTGTGCGACCTTGCTGTAGAGGCTATTACATTAATGGTAGAAATGGCAGAAAGACTTAGAAGCGACTATCGTCTTACAGATCCAAGTGCAGTACCAGATCGTGATTTGGCAAGAAAACTTAATCGTGAGCAGATCACCAAAGAGCAGGGTGTTGGCACGCATAAGGAGCTTTAATGTCCACCTCCAGTTATGATTCTGTAAAGCAGCTCGTTGCTAGCAAGGAGTTGCGGATTATTGGGATTGAAGCACCTGCACGGACGAGTTCTACAACATTAGAAATTGCGCTGTCGGAAAGCCCAAGCGTACATACCCATTCTAGCCAACCTTTTCATATACCAAACGAGAATCCTGACGGTTCCACGCCTTCAGTGGATAACCCATATATCCCTATAGAGAACAGGGAAGAGAGGGCATATAGTCTGATATTGGAGACATTTGAACGCGGTAAGGCTACTAACAGTGATCGTCCTGTTGTTGTGGTGGTAAAGGAGATGTCTCGCAATTTGGGGATTGGTGATCAATTTTCTCGCTGGGTAGAATTAACAGACAAAAATGTACTGATGGTGCGTGATCCACAGTTAAGTGTGGAATCGATTATCCGTTTGCAGCTTCATGATCTTGAGGAAAGACAGGCTGTGCTTACGCAGGACATTAATCAATATGCTAAAGATCGTGGTTTTGAAGATATTATCGGCGAGCAGCAGGGGTGGCGCGGAGGAGAGATTGGCTTAGGGCAACATTGGCGTAAAATGGTTCACATTCTTGTCGGTACGGAGAGCGAGATAGGAAAAAGAGAATACGGTGATTTTACAGATATCTTGCAAGAATTTTCCACCCATTGGGATTTAAACTCTCAGCAGGGTAGCGTGTTGGCAGATTTTATTACGCAGATAACAGATGAAGATGCACAAAAATTAGGCCACGCCTCGTTAAACGCTTTTGCCAAATCATCGGGACATGCGAATTGGGGAACCATGCTCGCGACAACCCTGCGTGCGGAGCAGATTAATGTAAGTGCATTTCAGCCGTTCTTAGATCGTATATTTTCTGCGAGTTGTACCGGGTGGAGGCATACAGAAACTATCGCGCAGAAGATTGAGGGCCATGATTATGTGGTAGTAGATGCTTCTGTTTTGCGCACCCACCCGGAGGATATACTACAAGAATTAACGCAATTCCTGGATATTGACTATGTCCCCACCATGGCTAAAGGCTGGCAAAAAGCTAATAGACAACACTTTGATACCAGCGCATTTGAGCCAGGGTTTTTGTCGGCGTTTGCGCGTGCCAGAGGATCGGATGCGATAGAGCCACCAAGAGAATCACCCATTATATCCGCTGCTTTTCCACCACAATTCGCAGACCACCTGAAAGAGACAGCGTTTCCTACCTATATTGGTCTACTGAGCGACGAAAAAGCCGTTCGACCACATGGCAAAGAAGCGCTTAATACACTCTTTGATACGGCTATTGGTGGTGCTGCATTGAGAGATATTGACCCTGTATTCGCGTATAGTATGGTTATTACGGATATGAATCTGGCAAAGGATGATAAATCTGCAATGCTGGCAGAGATCCGAACAAAATATGCTAAGGATTTTGGTGATGTGTTTGATCGTATTGATGAAATAGCAGCAGAACTAGAGATGGGAAATAGAATAGGGAGAAGGCAGGATGGGACTGTCGGAAGATAAAATAGAAAAGATTGCACAGCGTAAAGTAGAAGACTACATGCAGGATGTGCTCGTGAAGCATGTGTTGCAGGCAGAAACAGATGCTTCAGTGGTAATGAAGGCAGTGCATGAGGATGCTTTAAAGAGCTGTGTCTTCAACGATTCTGATATCAGCAAAGAAGACCTTGCGGCGCTACAAAACGCCTTGAAGCAAGAGATTGACCGTTATTTCAAAGCTATTCTTCGCAAAGTAGAGGGAAAGACCGAGGAGTTTTAGTAAAAGCGGTGATTGCAGGGGCCACCATTATTGCCATAGCAATTATTTTTTCTTAGAAATCATCGATTATCAGGTCATCTCTTCTCAGGCTGTATTTACTAGCACTGACCCTTTCTCTGCACCTTTGTGATGAGTTGCTCTAATTATTCCTACAACTCTTAGTTGGTTTTTTCTTGCATCTTGGTGTCGCAATTATGTATATATCATGTACATATAAATCTGCATGGGGTGCATATCATACAAGAAAGACTGAGAAGACGCTATTATGCCTTTGCCAGAAAGGGAATATTTCGATTTGTCTGCGCTTGCAAAGCGGTGGCAAACAACCGTTCAAGATGTTCAGCATTATGCGGAAACGGGTAAATTGCGTTGTTCTGTATGGCTTGACCAAATATCAGTAGAAACAGGGGTATTTAAAAAACGGGCTAATGGCCAAAAGCTATTCGAACCACTTGAGAAGCTCTATATTGAGGGTTTTGTAGGGATTAGACCAGAGGATTGTCGGCGTTTGTTCCGAAACGAGCGTGCTAGTACCACTGTTTTTGTCTCGCTCAAGCAGGAAAATCTCTATCTACATATCACTAGGGAAACCGAGGCCAAGATCGCTATTGAGCCAAAAGATTTAGTGGTGAGGGCTATTGATCGCGATCATTTTGAGCGTATCAATGGTCTAGGCACCGGCGTTTCATCCATTTTGGTAAATGGATTTTGTGAGAATGGGGGTGTTTTTGAGCGTTCTAAGAAATTCTCTCACAGCGCAGACTTTACTACCGTGACTATTTCAGGAGAAATCTTTCGTTTTGGTATGATTCAAGCCAAAATTGTGAGTTTGCTTTATGGTGCTTATACGCGTGGTGATCCATGGGTGCACGGCAAAACGCTGCTTTATAATGCGGGGTCGCAAAGTGAGCGCATAAAAAGCATATTCCAGAGCAAACCTAGCTGGCGCAAGCTCATAAAATCCGATGGACGCGGTTATTACGCGCTTGATCTATAGCGCGTGCGATGCCCGCAGACCACTCCACCACCACATATCCCCCACTCATCATCCAGTAAGATAGTTGACCTTATAGAAACATCCTTTTTCTCTTGGGGTGTGGGATGATGTGCATCGTCCAATAAACCGCCATCAGACCTCACGACATCCCCACCCATCATTTGTCAGTCTTCCGTTCGAACAGTTCAAACAACGGAGGCAAAAATGAACGATTCAAAACATCCAAGAATTACTCTGAAAGATATCCGGCATATATCTGTAGAAACGTTAATCAAGCTTGATATTACCCAACTGCGAAGTCTTGAAGAAGAGGCCGATAAGGAACTCTATGCAGCAGGCACCCAATTGGAGTGGGTGCGCGGAATTATCACAAAGAAGCTTCGCGATACGTCGATTTCCAAAAAATCCGCCTCTTGAGGTTCATGATGTCAATGGAATGGTACAGGGCGTATCACGGTATGCCACATGATCCCAAATTGCAGGTAGTAGCAAAGCGTAGCAAGCAGCCTATGGCTTTTGTGGTGGCAGTTTGGGTCTACATACTCGATGCTGCCTCACAGCATGATCCTCGCGGTATGGTCGAGATTGATCCAGAAGAGGTGGCGGTCATCCAGGACATCGATCTGGAGGTGGTGGAAACCATTCTGGATGTGCTCACATCCAAGAAGCTTATCGACGACGAAGGCAATGTAGTGAACTGGCATAAGCGCCAGCACACCACATCCACCGAGCGCTCTAAGAAGAGCCGCGAGAAAAAGAAGCGCGATGCAGCGGCAAGCAACAGCAAACAGTGCCGTGCAACGACACACAGCGCAGAACGACGGAAAAAAGGTAAAAAACACCCAGATACAGATAAAGATACAGAAGCAGATTTAGATACAGATCAGATTACACATACAGATTTAAAAAACAGAGCGAGAGAAGAAAAGAGGGAGTCACAGGGAGAAAAACAGCAAATCAGTGGAAAAGGTACAGAGCAGAACAAAACACAAATTCTTCAACAAATGGCAGATATCTGGAATGAAAAGGTTCAGAGTAAGATCACACCAAGCCAAAATGTCATACTCACACCTAAACGCAAAGAGCTGCTGGCAGCCAGATGGGTAGATGAATTTGCGGAGGATATAAGAGGTTGGCGCTATTTCTGTGAGGTTATCGGCACATCGGATTTTTGTCTCGGTAGGATTAAAGGTAAGGACTGGACGATTGACTTGACCTGGGCGATCCAGTCGCCCGATCGTGTAGCAAAAATCCTTGAAGGTGGTTTTTCCGGAGGCAAGCATCCTCCCAAGCCGCCATCATGTACTATCCCTGAATTCCAGGATGCATGGGATGAAGTCATCAAGCGGATGGTACATCACCACGGCTCCGCAGCTATCCGCAGCTGGTTTACGAGCACCGTTATCACAACCCCCATCGATACGCCGGATGGTGTGATGCTTACACTTGAATGTCCTCGTGAGTTTGTGTGTGGCTGGATTGAAGAACATTATCTCAACGATCTAAATTTCTACTGGTCTGAGCAATCGCAAATTTCTCACACAGTGGTCGGCATTCAGCTTGCAGTGCGGGGGAGTCGGACATGAATGATAATTTCAAAAAATGGACCGTGACTGACGTTGCTGACCGATTCGAGGAAGCAGCACTGACTCTAAAGCGTATGCCACCAGTGCGGATAAAAGGGTATTTCAGCACGTGGCCGGAGATCGTGCATACTACGATGGAAAAGCTGCAATGCGACCGGCGACCGCTGCGTATGGGGCCACCATCGCCAGATGCTATTAGTCGGATGGAAGAAACTATTCAGTGGATTTTCTGGCTCGATGGAGAGGAGGAGCGAAAGCTTATATGGCTTCGTGCGGCTCGCGTGCCCTGGAAATCGATATATTGGCGTCTTGGCTGCGGGCGTACCAAGGCATGGCAGATGTGGACATACGCGCTTCTGAAGATTGTTACTCGCCTTAATGCAAGGCAGGAAGGGCGTTAGGATGTTCGAACAAAAAAACACTAAACAGGGTGAACAAAAAACGTTATCTTCACTAATAGAGTCGCGAGAGGTGGATGCGAAACCTCTTTCAGCATACGATACGCTCGTAGAGGCGATTAGGCGTTCCCATCCGGAAAAATTATCAGAAAGAGAATCTCACACCATTGCCCGGCGTCTTATGGGGTTTTGTGAGCATGTAATGAGGGTTCATGATCGACTAGAACGGGAGAAACAGCAGAATCAACTTGATAAAGAGGGGGTTCATGGCAATGTGACAGATAAAAAGCGAGGTGAATGATGTCACATGCCAGTAAAGCGGTTATACTTGTAAGGGTGTCGAGTGAGGAGCAGGAAGAGGGGCATTCGCTTGATGCTCAGAAAGCCAGGCTCATTGATTATTGTGAGCGGCGAAATCTAGAAGTCCTTAATACATATACTATTATCGAATCTTCAACGCGTGGTGATCGCAAGCAGTTCATGGCAATGCTTGAGTTTGCCAAACAGCAGAAACAAACCATCGCCATTGTTGCGGATGCGGTAGACCGCGTGCAGCGAAGCTTTAAGGATTCAGTATACCTGGATGATTTGATCCGCCAGGAAAAGATCGAGCTGCATTTTTATCGCGAAGGTATGATTATTAACAAAGATGCCAGTGCTTCGGACATTATGCGCTGGGATTTTTCGGTTATGGGCGCAAAGAGCTACGTATTACAGCTATCAGAGAACGTGAAGCGTAGCCTGGATTGGAAATTAAAGAAGGGAGAGTGTATCGGCAGCGCCCCACTTGGTTACCTGAATGAAAGGGATGAGGATGGCAATAGCGCTGTGGTGGTTGACCCAGTGCGTGGGCCGCTCATTCGCCGCTTCTTTTATGAATACGCAAAAGGAACATACACACTTTCTGATATGACCAGAAAATGTAAGGAATGGGGATTGCGTAGCAAAAAGGACTGCTATGTGAGCAAAGCGGTACTACATAATCTTTCACAGAACCCGTTTTATTATGGTGAGATGTATGTCAAAGGTGACTACTACTCACACAAGTATGAGCCGTTGATCACTAAGGATGTTTTTTTAGATTGTCAGGCAGTCAGAGAAGGTTGGAACAAGAAACCATTCAGATATGGCGGAAAAGAATACTTGTTTCGTGGGTTGTTGACCTGCTCTGTAACGGGCAGAATGGTGACAGCCGACACAAAAACCAAAACCTATGCTAGCGGCAAAACTGCAGAATGGACATATCTCGGCACATGGAATCCTGATAATCCGAAGCGCAAAATGTGGATGCGCGAGGAAAAGGTGATAGAAAAAATTGACGATATACTGAAAAATATTGGGTGTCGGAATCCAGAATTGCTCGACTTGGCTGCTGCTGCAGTGAAGGAAACAAACGAGTTCAAGCAACACTACCACGATCGTGAGGTGACGGCTCTAAAGAAAGAACATGCTGATATTCAGAAAAGACTGGATCGTATGTTAGATTTGCTGGCAGAGGGCGTTATTGATAGGGAGGATTTCAAGCATAAGAAAGACCTGATGAAAAATCGACAGCGTGAAATCCTGCAGTTGATATCGGCACATGATGGGGCAGATGAAGCCTTTTCAAATACAATGATAAAACTGTTAAGATTTGCTTCAGCAGCCCATTATGGCTTTATGGGTTCGAACCTAGAAGAAAAACGGGAACTCTTGAATTTTGTGTTTTCGAACCTGCAATTAAAAGGGACAACTCTTTGTTATTCCTTGAATTTTCCATTTGATAGGTTTGAAAATTTGGCCGAAACAGAAGAATGGCTGGGGCGGCAGGATTCGAACCTGCGCATGCCGATACCAAAAACCGGTGCCTTACCACTTGGCTACGCCCCAATCGTCCGAAAAGAGTGCGGAGTATAATAATAAAATGCGGCAGTGCAAATGATTTACGCAGGCGTTTTGCCGCCGGTGTTTTCTGCATTCCACTCCAGAAATGCAGGATTTCCTTCGCTAATAGGCCAGGCGACCACACATGGGCAATCATAGGAATGCTCCGCCTTAACCTGGGCAATCACCTTTTCTACTAGTTCTTTCCTGGTTTTTGCGATGAGCACGCATTCCGCCGCCGCTTCAATCGCGCCTTCCCACCAATAAAGCGATTGCATCTGCGACAGAATATTCACGCACGCAACCAGCTTCGCCTCCAACAAACTGCGGCCCAAGCGCGTGGCTTCCTCGTGGTCTTTTGTGGTGATATATACTAGGTAAGCATCAGACATGATGCCGCAGTATAGCGCTATCCCACAACATAATGCAATAATCCGACTTTAACCGTTTACATTTCCTGCATATTTTGCTACACAGCCCCACGCTTAATAAATCGGGTGGTATAGCAGGGTAAAAACCACGCTATCTCCTGCGGTAAGCAAAGAAACGGCGGCATTTAAGGAAGCACCATCGATGAAAATCATTACCTGCAACAGTAACCGACCACTGGCAGAAAATATCTCAAAAGAGCTGGATGTCCCTTTGGTGAATGCAGAAGTGCACCGTTTTGCCGATCAAGAAGTGTTTGTAGAGATCAAAGAAAATGTTCGTGGTGAGGATGTATTCCTGATTCAGTCTACCTCTTACCCGGCGAATGACCATATTATGGAATTATTGGTGTGCGCTGATGCGCTGCGCCGCGCCTCAGCAAAGCGTATCACTACGGTGATCCCGTATTTCGGCTATGCGCGGCAAGACCGTAAACCAGGGCCCCGTACCCCGATTTCCGCCAAATTGGTTGCTAATCTCATCACTGTGGCAGGGGCTAATCGCGTATTAACCTTAGACCTTCACGCAGGGCAGATTCAGGGCTTTTTCGACATCCCGCTTGATAACCTCTATGCTGCGCCTGTCTTTGTATCAGACATCAAGAAAAACTTTACTGCTGAGGATGTTACGGTGGTTTCTCCTGATGTTGGTGGCGTGGTGCGCGCCCGTGCGATTGCGAAGCGGCTCCATACCGATCTGGCGATTGTTGATAAACGGCGTCCACGTGCAGGATCCTCGGAAGTCATGAATATTATTGGCGATGTGCATGATAGAGATTGCATTATTGTGGATGATATTGTAGATACGGCCGGCACATTGTGCAATGCGGCCGAGGCGTTGATGGAAAAAGGCGCCAAATCGGTGACTGCCTATATCACCCATGGGGTGCTATCGAACAGTGCAGCGGAGCGGGTGGCGAAGTCTTCCCTTACCTCGCTGGTGGTAACCGATAGCATCGGGGTAACAGAGGCGGTAGAAGCCGCAAAGAATATTCGGGTGCTGACGATTGCTCCGCTGATGGCCGAAGCCATGCGGCGGATTTCAGAAGAATCGTCGGTATCAAGCTTGTTTGAAGATGTTGCATAAGCATGAAGGAGTAAAGACAATGGCAGATGCACATATATTAGAAGCAGAAACGCGTGATCGGGCTGGAAAAAGTGCCGCACGTGCTGCACGTAAAGAAGGAAAAGTGCCTGCAATCGTGTACGGCAATAAGCAGGATAACATCTCCGTGACGCTGAGCCTGCATGCATTGCGTAAGGAGCTCAACAAAGGCAGCTTCCAATCACGCGTGTTTGACATGAAGCTGGGCGATAAATCACTGCGTGTATTGCCGCGGGAGATACAGTGGCACCCCGTTACCGATATGCCAGAACATGTCGATTTCTTGAGCGTTACAGAAGGCACAACCATAGATGTGATGGTGCCGGTCATATTCCATAATCAGGAAAAATCTCCGGGTCTGAAGCGTGGTGGTGTGTTGAACGTTGTGCGCCACAAAGTCGGCGTTTCCTGTGCACCTGATGCCATTCCTGAGAAGCTGGAAGTGGATCTAACGGGTCTATCTATTGGCGATGCGGTACACGCAAGCCACATCACCCTGCCAGAAAACGTTACCTTCACCATTTCTGATCGGGATTTCACCGTTGCGACTATCGCAGGCCGTCTCCGTAAGGAAGAAGATACGGTTGCAGCTGCTCCTGTTGAAGGAGGAGAAGCGGCTGAAGGTGAGGAGGCTGAAGGTGGTGATGAAGCAGCTGCTGAAGAGGGCGATAGCTAATATTTTCCCGGAAGGTAATGCCGTGCTACTCGTAGTGGGGCTAGGCAATCCTGAACCGCAGCACGCCAATACGCGCCATAATGCGGGTTTTATGGCGGCTGACCTAATTGCTGAGCAGTATGGTTTCTCTGCATTTAAGCAAAAATTTGATGGGCTGGTGGCCGATGGCCGCATTGGTGAGCAGAAAATCCTGCTACTCAAACCCATGACCTATATGAATCTTTCCGGCAAATCAGTGCGCCAGGCGCTACAATTCTATAAAATCCCGTTAAGCCAGGTAATTGTCATTTATGATGAGCTAGATTTGCTGCCTGGGAAAGTACGCGTGAAAACCGGTGGGGGCAGTGGCGGACATAACGGTATTAAGGATATCGATAGCCATATCGGAAAGGAATATCACCGCGTGCGTGTGGGTATCGGCCATCCAGGTCATAAAGATCAGGTCAGCAATTACGTGCTTAAGCCACCTAAAAAAGAGGAAAAAATAGCGATAGACGAGGCGCTACACGCGTTGGTACAGCATTTTCCGCTGATGCTGGCAGGTGATGCGGAAGCCTTCATGAGCAAGGTGGCGCTGGATACTGAGCCTCCCGCGCGCAAAAAACCTATAAAGGAGACATCGGATGGGGTTTAAATGTGGTATTGTTGGCCTGCCGAATATCGGCAAATCCACGCTGTTCAACGCACTCACCAGCACAGCAGCCGCAGAAGCGGCGAATTACCCGTTTTGCACTATCGAACCCAATGTGGGCCGGGTAGCCGTGCCGGATGATCGCCTCACAAAGCTCGCAGAAATTGCTGCCTCCGCCAAAGTCATACCCACCCAAATCGAATTTGTTGATATTGCAGGCCTGGTAAAAGGCGCGAGCAAGGGTGAGGGGCTTGGCAATCAGTTTCTATCGCATATTCGTGAGGTCGATGCGATTGTCCACGTATTGCGCTGTTTCGAAAGCGATGACGTCACCCATGTGGAAGGCAGTGTCGACCCGTTGCGCGACGCAGAAATCGTCGAAATGGAGCTTATTCTCTCTGATCTAGAAAGCCTGGAGCGCCGCATCCCAAGCTTGGAAAAGCGCGTCGTCAGTGGCTATAAAGAAGGCAAAGATGAGCTGGATCTGATGAAGCGCCTGCTTTCGGTGCTACAGGAAGGTAAAATGGGACGTATGGCCGAGCTCAAGAAGGGTGAGGAAAAAGCGCTGAACGCCTTACAGCTTATTACCACCAAACCGGTGATGTATGTCTGCAATGTCGATGAAGATACGATGACTTCCGGCAATCAATACACCAATTTGGTGAAAGGCAAGGCAGAATCAGAAAATGCACCTTGCGTGGTGATCTGCGCGAAGATCGAAGAAGAAATCGCCAATCTCGAGAATGAGCAAGAAAAGCAGGATTTCTTGGAAACGCTCGGTCTTGATGAGTCAGGCTTAAGTAAAATCATCAGAGCGGGATATGGCCTGCTCAATCTCACCACCTTTTTTACCGTAGGGCCGAAAGAGGCGCGTGCTTGGACGGTGCGCTGTGGTGCCTTCGCGCCTGAGGCTGCCGGGGTCATTCATACTGATTTTGAGCGTGGATTTATCCGCGCTGAAACCATCACCTATGATGATTTTATCACCTGCGGTGGGGAGCA
>JANQQO010000118.1 GCA_028289305.1 Rickettsiales bacterium
CTAAGCGCGCATTGCGTGGGGCTATCGCTGGCCTCGGCGGATTTGCCGGACGCACGGCATGTGCAGGCGGTGCGTGATTTTATCACGCGGTATGAGCCGCAGCTGGTGTCGGACCATCTCTCCTGGAGTGCTGCGGATGGGGTGTATGTGAATGATTTGCTGCCCGTGCCCTATACGGAAGAGGCGCTTGACGTTGTGGTGCGCAATATCACGCATGTGCAAGAGGCGCTGGGGCGGCAGATAGTGATAGAAAATCCTTCAAGCTATCTGCAATTTGCCGAATCGGCGATCCCGGAATGGGAATTTTTGGTGGCAGCGGCGGAGCAAAGCGGCTGTGGGATTTTGCTCGATGTGAATAATGTCTATGTCAGCGCGTTTAACCATGGCTATGACGCAGAAAATTATCTGGCGGCAATTCCCGCGGAGAAAGTGCAGGAGATCCATCTCGCCGGGTATAGCGCCCAGGAGATTGATGGGAATACGGTGCTGATTGATGACCACGGTGCGCGGGTGTATGAGGAAGTATGGGCGCTTTATGCGGGGGTGGTAGAGCGTTTGGGCGCGGTACCGACGTTGATTGAGTGGGATACGGATGTGCCGGCATTTTCGGTGTTATTGGAGGAGAAACATAAGGCGGATGCGATGCTGAACCAACAGGTTGTGCAGGCGAAAAAGCGGGCAGGAGGCGTGCGATGACGCGGTTATCAGCCTTACAGCAGCAATTTGTGGCGCATATGTATGACGCGGATGCCCCTGCGCCTGAGGTGTTGGATGGGCGCGCACCTGCAGATGGTTTGCTCGGGATTTATACGCGCACGACCTATGGCAATTTAACTGATGTATTAAAGATGTCGTATCCGGCCGTAGTTAACTTGGTGGGTGAGCAGTTTTTTACTGCAGCGGCGCAGCGATTCATCCAAGCGCACCCATCGCGCTCTGGGAATCTGGAGGAATATGGTGCTGAATTTGCTGATTTTTTAGCCGCATTTACGCCAGCACAGAGCCTGCCCTATCTGCCCGATGTGGCGCGGTTGGAATGGTGTTATCACCTGAGCAGTTTGGCCGATGCGCCGCCACCGGTGGCAGGAGATGCGCTAACGCAGTTTACAGAAGATGTATTCCCAACGCTCACCTTTGTATTTCACCCATCGGTATATTTGCTTTCATCGGAACACCCGGTAGCACGTATTTGGCTGGCAGCGCGTGACGCGGAGGAAGGCGGTGATGCCCCGATTGATGTGGGTGCGGCGGGAGAATGCGTGCTGGTTTCGCGCTTAGGTAAGGGGGTGGATGTGGAAACGCTCGCACCGGCGGAATATGCGCTGCTCCGTGCCTTGCAGGAGGGTGCACCGCTTTATGACGCATATGAGGCGGCGGTGAGGGTAGAAGATGGATTTGCGCTTGAAATTTGCCTACAGCGTTTTATGGTAAGCGGCATTTTCTGTGACGTTTCTGTAGGATAGGGGTAGGATAATTTAAAAACCATTAACCATTCGTTTTGTAAGGAGATGGTCATGAAAAAATTACTAAGTACAGGATGTGTCTTAAGCAAAAAAGTGCTCAAGATACTGGATATGCTAAGCCCACTCTCGCTGGTGGCGATACGCCTATGGGTGGCGAATGTGTTTTACCAATCAGCTCTAAACAAGCTTCCCGCAGGATTCTTGGGCGTGGGGCGCGGCAATTGGGATGCGACCCTGTTTTTATTCGAACATGAACACCCGGTGCCGGGCCTCTCGCCGGAGCTGGCGGCATATGCGGGTACGACGGTGGAATTCTTAGCGCCGATCT
>JANQQO010000177.1 GCA_028289305.1 Rickettsiales bacterium
GCTTCTTTTTCTAATACCTTACCTGCAGCCTGTGATTGCACGTAATATGGGCGAAGAGGTCCGGGTATTCTGCAACTACACCGACACGGTCAGCATTCACCATTATGAAATGAAAGGCCTGTTCATCGGCTATAAAACTTTCAAAGAAATTGCCGGCATTCTGGCCGCAGGTAAGGTATTAGAAAAAGAAGCCATACACCACTTTGCAACCGAGGCGACGCGTTTTGGCATGCAGAGTATCTCCTACTTGGAAGCACGTCAGCTCTGCGTCGCCGCGGATCAAGTGTATGAACGCGCTGATAACCACAGCGAAAGCCCCTATAGCCACGCTGGCATGAAGCCCGTGCTGGATATATTGGCCATACTCGCTAAAACCGGTCGGTTTGATGATTTGGAAGATGAGCAAATCACCTTCCTGCGCGGTTTCTTAGAAAATCCACGAAATGTAGAACGCTATCCCGGCTCAGATGAAACCCGGGACACCATACGCTCGCTGGTGCATACATTTGCACCCGAGATACAATACAGCGCGAATGCGCGTAACGCGATCACCATGGCATCCGCTCCCCCTGAGCTACTCAAGGATGCCATGGGTAGCGATTGTGGGGAGATGGATGAAGCGCATGAGGCGGAACCTGCTTCAGCTGATAATAATTCCCACGACGAGGCAGTGGCCTGGTAAATCCCCCCACCAGGCCATGCCTTGGCTCTTTTTCTATTATGTTTCAATAGAATACAGCCCTACCCCCGATAAGCTATACTACCTTCGCTCTTGTATGCGATCATTACCCTCATGGCAGAATTTTTGCCTGTTTTAGCAGTAAAAATTGTGACATGAGCGCACCCAAAGAAAAATTCATCCATCTACGCATAACACCCTGTTTGTTAACGAAATCTTAACCTTCTCCCGTTATACTAAAACAATGGCCCATCACGGCCATGGGAGGAATGATATGGCTATTCGAAAGAGGAATGGAACAACAAACGGCGGCGATGGGCACGTCTTTGATACGTATCCAGATGGGCATGTACTTGACCGCAAAGTAGCTGATTGGGCCGAATTTTTTGGCCACGCCATCCTGCATGTGATGCATTTCACTGGCATCACCGCAGCAGAAATTATTGAGCGCATTGGTGTAGAAGAATTCCAGGAAAAACATTTGCTAAAGGTAATTTCTGGAGAGAAGGTTATTTACAGCAGGGAGTTTAAGCTCCTTGCCACCGCACTTTCTCTCCTGCCTTCTCCTGAAGAACCGGCAAGCGAAAGGAAACAAGATTTCAGAATTTTTGAAAGTATTAATTTCGTCTCCACTCAAAACGGCATCAATAGTATTGCCACTACGGTTAGTGAAGATGTCTACAGCGCACGTGCAGCAGAATTAAAAGACAATCCATTACCGTCTTTATTCCCCGAAAATCGTCATGATATGGAAACGGCACGGAAAGAATTCTTTCGTGCTGTTGTGAATACCGCACAGGAAAAAAAGGATGCGTTAGAATGGTTAAAACCGCTAAAAAAACAAATTCCCAAAGGGAAAGCCGTCTTAATAGGTAAAATATTGCCTGTAATAAGCGAACAAACTGCTATCCACATATGGGAGTTGGAAGGCCTTCGCACAGCAAGGCTATTCTACCAAAGCAGTCCTGTTATTGGCAAAGAAAATGGAAAGCTCATCAGGGCGAATAACATCACATTCAACGATCCTGGAGCAAATATTGCAGACTTGTTTGAACTGGAGGGGAACGAGCGGCGAGATTTTATAAAAACAGCCAACGCGTTTTTTACCCGATCTCTGCACCTCCCCCCACTACAGGCACAACGTGAAGGAACGAAGCAAGATTTTCTTGAATTGCTTCGTATACTAAACCCAAACAGAGGTGCAATAGCAGAAAAGTTTGCGCATTTCCCTCGACTAAAAGCAATAAAAGAGAATCATCTAAACGCCATTTTTGACAGATATGCTATTACATCTCAAATAGAGCAAGCCACGCTACGCGAGGCATCTATTGCCCATAACAACAAAACCCCTGCGGGTATTGCAGAAAACGCCCGAAACGGTCATCAATCATTAGGCACATTCCTACGCTCACTGCGCACGACACATGTCATCACCGAAGAAGACCCTCCGCGCGTAGTGCCACGTGAAGAAGCACGGTATTTAACTGCATCAAAAATGCATATTGCGGGGGGGAATGGCCACTTATGCTCCACCGTAGGAACTTTTCAGGGCGCTATCTCTCTCCATGAGAATAATAAAATGAGACCCACCGAAGAGCACATAAAAGGGTATGTTGCTTTTTATAATTTACAAAGTGAAAAGAAGACGGAGCTGCTTAGATTATGGTTTAGAGACGTTATATATACACGAGAAAATATCTTAAGCGATGCACATAATGGAGAGCTTGCTTTTCATGAAATGCTAGACCTCTTGTTAAAAACACATGTTATTAGAAAAGATGGTCAGCTTCCAGCTCTACCAATTGAAAAGGTGGTGGATTTAGACGTAGATAAAATAACACTCGAGAACCAAATACTACTATCAACTATAAATGTATCGGCAAACTCCAACATATCGTACCATAGACGCGGCAAAAAAATACCCAGTATAGAATCAACCAAAGGCTACGCCGATTTCTTTGGGCTAGAAGGTGAAGATAGAAAAATATTTTTTACACTACGAGAGGAAGCAAAAAAAGCGCGTCAAGAAAGTACAGGAGCAAAACTGTCAGAAAAAGCAGGTAAACAAGATCGTAATCAAGACGGCAAATTCACTGAAACAGAAACCGCCCGCCGTGATAAGAAAAAAGACACCTCACCAGAAGGCCCGGCGCCTTAGCGCCTAAAAAACGGGCTATACTAGCCCTTCCGCAATTCTTCAGAAATCAGAAACGCCATTTCCAGTGACTGAGAAGCGTTTAGGCGCGGGTCACAATGGGTGTGATAACGATCTTTCAGATGCACTTCCGAAATCGCCTGCGCACCGCCCGTACACTCGGTCACATCCTGCCCGGTCATTTCAAAATGTACCCCACCGGCATAGCTGCCTTCCGCCTTATGAATCGCAAAGAAGCTGCGAAGCTCAGAAAGAATCGCGTTAAACTGCCGCGTTTTATAGCCATTCGGCGATTTAATCGTATTGCCATGCATCGGATCGCATGACCACACCACCTTACGCCCTTCTTTCTCCACTGCACGCACCAGCGGCGGCAACAGCTCATCCACCTTCTCTGCACCCATGCGGCAAATCAGCGTCAGACGGCCCGCCTCATTTTCCGGGTTCAGCGTTTCTACCAAACGCAGCAGCTCATCCACTTGCATAGAGGGCCCGACCTTACTCGCAATTGGGTTTGCAATGCCGCGGAAAAACTCCACATGCGCCTCATCCAATTTACGCGTGCGATCACCAATCCACAGCATATGCGCCGAGCAATCGTAATACTCACCCGTTTCTTTATCCAGCCGCGTCAGCGCCTGCTCATAGGGCAGCAGTAATGCCTCATGCGATACGAAAAAATCCGCCTTGCGCAATTGCTCAATATCATCCAGCGGCAGGCCGCACGCCTCCACAAACTCCATCGCATCGTTAATGCGATCAACAATATCCTGGAAGCGCTTACCCTGCGGCGAGCCGGTAATAAAATTCTGGTTCCAGCGGCTGATGTTACGCAGGCTAGCATAACCACCCAGCGCCAGTGCACGCAGATAATTCAGCGTTGCCGCCGATTGGTGGTATACTTTCAATAGATTCTCTGGGTCAGCCTTGCGCGCCTCTTCGGTAAAATCAATACGATTCACCATATCACCACGATAGCTAGGAAATTCCTGCCCATCCTTCGATTCCATAGGTGCTGAGCGCGGCTTGGCGAATTGACCCGCCACACGCCCCACCTTCACTACGGGCCGGCTCGCACCAAACATCAGTGCCACCGTCATCTGCAAAATCACACGGAAATAATGCCGCAGATTATCGTGATTGAATTCCGCGAAACTCTCTGCGCAATCACCCCCTTGTAGCAAAAATGCTTTACCTTCCGCCACATCCGCAAGCTGACGCTTCAAATGCCGCGATTCGCTCGCCGCTACAAGCGGTGGTAGCCCCTCAAGCTCAGCTAACACGCCTTCCAGCGCCTTTTTATCCGCATACTCGGGCTGTTGTTGAATCGGCAATTGCCGCCAACTATCCTTCTGCCACGCCGCTTGTTTTTTCTTTTTTGTACTCGCTGTTGCCATTATCCTATCACACTATTGCATCACCATAGACAGGTATGTATATAGTTTAAATGCTGGCGCTTTTCCAGTATATTCGCAATATAGCAACCCCAGAATGTAGACAATAGATGGCCAAAACCCCTTCCAACTCAAAAAATGTGATTGCATTCCAGGGAATTCCTGGCGCACATTCGGATTTAGCATGCCGGAATCTGCATCCCTATATGGATACCCTGCCCTGCCGTTCGTTCGAAGATGTGTTTAGAGCCGTGGAGGAAGGAAAGGCAGAATTGGGCCTAATCCCGATTGAAAACACCCATGCTGGGCGTGTAGCAGAAATCCACAATCTTCTGCCTAACAGCAATCTGTTCATCATTGGTGAATATTTTCACCAAGTTGCCCATCACCTGATGGGCCCCAAAGGCGCTACGCTTGATGACGTGAAGGAAGTGCACTCGCATCCACAAGCTTTGATGCAATGCCGCGAGCATTTAAAAGAACTGAACGTTGAGACCGTACCCTTCTCCGATACCGCCGCTGCAGCCAAGCAGGTAGGCGAATGGGGAGATTCCAGCAAAGCTGCACTGGCCTCCGACCTCACTGCAGAACTCTATGATCTAGAACTACTCAAAGAAAATATGCAGGATTCGGATAATAATCGTACCTTATTCGTCACCATTGCGCCGGAACCGCTGGATCCAGAAATTAATGGCGAGATGATCCTGACCAGTCTGATCTTCACCACTCGCAACATCCCTGCCGGGCTTTATAAAGCCCTAGGCGGGTTTGCCACCAATAGCGTTAACCTCATCAAGCTGGAAAGCTATATGAGTGACCCCGATGCCGGTGTGGCACAATTCTTCGTCAGCTTTGAAGGCCACCCGGAAGAAAAGCGGGTACAGCTGGCTATGGAAGAGCTGGGTTTCTTCTCACAAAAAGTCAAAGTGCTTGGTGTCTACCCGGCAGATAAGACACGCTACGCCGCGTAAGAAGTAATATCGTAATACGCATCCTGCGCGCTACGCAACAATTGCTCCAGCTGAGCTGTATCTTTCCTACTTACCACAATGCGCATCTTATCGACATGGGTAATATAGTTGCTCATCGCAGCAATAATCGGCTTGCGGTATTCCAAAATACGATTCGTATCAAGCGCGGTGGGCAACACAACATTCTTGGTTAAGCCGTGAAAACCCGCGCCCGCGGCATATTCATAATCCACCTTGCGCACTTTTTCCATCACCGCACAGCCAATGAGCTCAGGCATAATCTCCATGAAAGTGAGTGTATACGGCCGTAAGGAAGCATAGCGCGATTCAAAGAACGTTGTGTGATGATGACCCTTGTAGATATAGTGGAACTCCAGCCGCTTTTTACGTGCATGCTCCAAGCGCCGCTTCAGCGTCACTTCATCCCGGTTCTCCACCGCCTTGGTGAGCGAATACAGATTATCAATAAACGCCTGGATGCCCGGCTCCATCTCTTCCCAATTGATGATAAAAATATCCCGCCACATCACGGGATCAGAGCCATTAAGACGAATAAACTTCCGATAATTCTTATCCACATGCTGACTGATCTCATCATAGATTTCTGCAGAGAGCGATTTCACCGTAAGCCCATAGGCATAGCTTAGAAACTGCACGTTGTGCGAGACCATAGCATAGAGATGGTCATGCTTGCGTGGCTGTAGCTCTATCACCCGCGCACCCAGCGCTTCCCATAACGCTGTTACTTGCCCGGTCGCCGCTGCATCGGTTTTCTTAGGCGGGGTCAGAATCACCTTCTGCCCTTCAAATAAATCTGCCGAACCCGCTTCAGGGCCAGATTGCTCCGCCCCAGCGATAGGGTGCCCTGGCACGAAAAGCGCCACCTGTTCAGGGGAAAGATTGCTCGTCACATCTTTAATAATCCCGCGCTTCACCGACCCTACATCGGTGATAATAGCCCCTGGCTTTAGATGTGGTGCGATCGACTGGGTAATCGGCGCATAGGTGCTAAGCGGCGTGCACAACACCACTAAATCTGCCTCTTTTACTGCCTCTGCGGCATCCGTAAACGCTGCATCGATGAACTGCAGCTCATCCGCAATATCCAACGTTTCTTGCGTACGCGCACAGCCAGCGATCTGTGTTTCTGGAAAGCGCGCTTTCACCGCACGTGCCAATGACCCCCCGATTAACCCAAGCCCTATGATGGCAATACGCGCGAACATGTCTATTCATCCGTCTTGGGAGAAGATTTCGGCGATTTCTTTTTGGTGTCTTCCGCGCCGTCTTTATTGCCCAGCTTCAGGTCAATCCCAGACATAGCGTCTGATATATCTGCTTCCATCCCGGTCTGCGCCGCCGCCAAGTTTTCAGCGACAATACGATCATGCACTTCTTTACGTAGCACCGTTGCTGTAGGAGGAAACTCAAAGCCAAGCTTCACCGAGCGCCCTTTCACTTCCACCACTTTGACCTCGATATCGCCATTGATGACGATAGACTGGCCTAATTTGCGCATCAGATAAAGCATACTACCTGTATTACTGCGTTATGACCCAATATGGGTTATCGTATAATATCGCTCGGCCCATAGCCTTGTGCATAGAGCAACGCGGTAAGATCCGTATGGTCAATACGCGCGTGCACTGCGCTGCGCACCGCAGGTTTAGCATGATAGGCCACACCAAGCCCTGCTAATTGCAACATTGGGAGATCGTTTGCACCATCACCCACTGCGAGTGTTTCTTGCTCCTGTAAGCCGAACTTCTCTGTGTAATACGACAATGCATCCCGTTTGGCAAGTTTATCGCGAATAGGTGGCACCACCGCACCTGTGAGCACGCCGTCAGCAAGCTCTAACACATTCGCTTCTTCAATATCAAAGCCCAATGCCTCCTTCACGCGGGAGGTAAAAAAGGTGAATCCGCCAGATACTAGCAACGTCTTCGCACCTTGTTTCCGCATGGTGGCCACCAGCTCCTTCGCACCCGGCATAAAGGTAATACGTTCTTCATATGCGGTGTGGAGCACTGTTTCTGGTAAGCCCTTAAGGAGTTGTACGCGCTCGATCAGCGCCTCTTTAAAATCCAGCTCACCATTCATCGCCCGCGCGGTGATCGCCGAGACTTCCTCCTTCAACCCAGCAAAATCCGCCAACTCATCGACGCATTCCTGCTGGATAATGGTAGAATCCATATCACAGATCAGCAGCTTTTTCTTCCGCTCCGCAGCAGGCTGTACAATGTAGTCAAACGGCACCGCTTCCAGCAAATGCTCCAACATCCCCACCGCATCTTCCACACCCAACACCGCGAAAAAAATATCGCATGCTTCCTCTTCTGCCAGCCACTCCACACCGGTCACAATACCGCCATGGTGCTGCAGCGCGTCGACCACGCTGCCAATTTCTAGCTGGTCAAGCGCGCCTGGAGCTGCAATCAGGGTAACAACATTATCCGTATGGTAATCTGGCATGGTGGGTTATATATATGGCCTATGTCACAACGCATTCTACTTCTTGCCGGGCCCACCGCTAGCGGTAAATCAGCACTTGCAATGGCGCTCGCAGCAAAAGAGCCCTGTGTTATCATTAATGCCGATAGCATGCAAGTCTATCGCGAGCTACCGATTATTACCGCTCAGCCCAGCGAAGAAGAAAAGCAGCAGGTGCCACATCGGCTATACGGTGTATTGCCCGCTGCCGAACCCTGTTCAGCAGGAAAATGGCTGCAGCTAGCAAGGGAAGCCATTGCCGCCACGTGGGAAGAGGGGAATATTCCTCTGCTGGTCGGCGGCACGGGTCTTTATTTCAAAACCCTGATGCACGGCATCGCCCATATCCCAGAAATCCCTTCTGATGTACGGGAAGCAGCGCGTGCGCGCCTTGAGGCGATAGGCCACACGGCGTTTCATGCAGAGCTTGCAGAAAAAGATCCTGCGAGCGCCGCCTCGTTAAATGAGGGAGATACCCAGCGCCTGCTGCGTGCATGGGAAGTGGTGGAGCACACCGGCACACCGCTCAGCGAATGGCAAAAAGCACCCGCCAAAGCGCCCTACCCAGATGCCAAATTCTTCGGCGTATTCTTAGCGCCCACGCGCGAGGAAAATTACGCACGCTGCAACCAGCGCTTTTTAGACATGCTGGAAAACGGTGCATTAGATGAGGTGGCAGCGCTCGACGCTCTAGGCCTTGCTGATACATTACCCGCCATGCGCGCCCATGGCGTACCAGAACTCCGTGCACTACTGCACGGCACCCTCTCGCGTGAAGAAGCCATCACCCGGGCCCAGGCCAACACCCGCCACTATGTCAAACGGCAGCACACCTGGTTCACCCACCAAATGCCTGAACTGACTCCTTATACACATAATGAAGATACGCTCACAGCGCTTAGCGCGGCATGCCAATCATCTGGCGCGCATGGGTAAAGCAATCCTCCGCAGAGAGTTCGCAGCCAATATGGGTCACCAGCTCTTTAATGAATTTCTGAAATGAGGCAAGCTCCGCCTCCTGTTCAGAAGAAAATGCACCGCCTTGCTGACGCATCGCTTTTTCTTCTGCGACACAGCGCGCAATAAACCATATCGGTTCAATACCCGGCGTTTTCGTACGCTCTAATTCCTCTCGCAACACCCGCAACAAATAATCGGATTTCAGGTGATGCAATGTCGCAAGCTCCCGCACCTTCTCTTTATCAATAGGATGATCTAGCGGCCCATTGCGATATTTCTTTAAGCGTGCAATGCGATAGGTATCCCGCCGAATCTTTTGATACGCCGCATTCCCATCTTCTCCCACGCCAAAAAGCTGTACTATTTTCTGCCACATACCATAGCCCTCTCGCCCTCATTATACATGGTTTTTACCATCTATATTAGTCTTATTTACATAGTTAATAAGAGTGGCGATCTATATGCGCTATGGCGACTTTGGTACTATCCCCGCTTCCCAGTGTGCCAAGAATTGCTCTCTGTAACTATCAGCAATTTCAGCGTTTTCTATTAAAACTACCTTCTGTGGCGGCCCCCAGAGTAAAATCGCATATTTATTATCATATACATAATAAGGAGTTTTACTGAAAAACTGCTTTGGCACCCAGCGATAATGCTCCAGTGGCTCAATAAAATTGGTATCCCCCTCACATGAAAGCAGTTTGGTCTTAATGCCATATTTAATGCGCTTATCGATCTGTTCAATAATACGTGGACCACCAAAATTTTTATATTTTTCCTCCTCTATGCCAGAAATCATCAGTTCTTTTTCTGTGCCTACTAACGTTTCAAATATATCGTGCAGCAGGCGAAGTAGGCTATCACTGCCTTCAAATATTTGAGCTTTAAGTACCGAACTTCTTAAGCGAACACCCGGCCCTTCTAAAAACTCCACCCCGGCTGTCTCAAACGCTCTTTGAATAGCCTCAACCGTTTCCACTTTTGGGTTAGCAATACGCCTCTCTAGCGTGTTTATAGAGGGTTTTGAAAGACTCGCTGCCTCAGCTAGCTCTTCTTGTGTCCACTCCAACAAAGCACGCGCTGCTTTAATTTGCTCTACAGAAATCATTGTCTATCAATAGGTTATGTTAATTTTTATCACATATCTATGCTTTTTACATAATATATCATATAAAAAGCGTTGACAACCCCTTTATTTTTATGTATTATACATAATATAAAATGTTAATAACGTTAAAATGCAGAGAAAGAGGTAATTATGACCGAACAAAAAACCATTATTGTATTTGAAGATGATGAAAGATGGCAGCAGCATCTTGTAGAAGAGCTGCAAGAAGCTGGCCATAAAGTGCATGCGTTTGATCAATTCTCGGATGAAGCGCTCGCTATGTTAGGGTTAGAGAGAGATCCTGATATACATCCCTACTCACTAAAGATGGGTGAGAATCCATCATGTAGCATCGATATGATGCTTGTAGATGGAATACTAAATAGCGAGGAGTATGCCGCTCGTGCCGAAGTATTTAGGACGGCCATTTCCATCCTACCCGATAGTACACCCGCACGTAATGTGCCATATCTTGATATTAGTACTGAAGGTAGGGTTAGTAACGCCACTGAAATTAACTTCATCGGCAGTGTTACAGGAAAAAGGCATGGCAGCGAGCAAATTTGGGCAAAAAGCGTTGTAAACGCAGTAAATACCTACTTCGCTGAGCACAGCCGTTCTACAGATCCTAATCCGGTTGTTGGAGAATTCACCCAACACCTTGCGGATCAACAACAAGGAACTAACAGAGGCGCCGATCTCCCACCACAATAAACCAAAAACCCCCACCCTGCGATGCAGAGTGGGGGAAATGGGCAACAAACCAAGGGGAAAAGGGAGACACCTAGCAAGGATGTCACACTCGCTAGAAAGGAGAAAGGATATCCACGATCTGCTGCCCAATTCGGGGTTCTTGTACATCGGTGATGGTGCCACGGCCACCATATGACACACGCGCTTCTGCAATTTGATTCAACTGCACCTCGTTTTCTGGGGATATATCACCGGGGCGCACAACACCATGAATAGCAAGTTGCCGCACCTCAAAATTCACGCGCACCTCCTGGCTACCATAAATCACCAGATTACCATTCGGTAACACCTGCGTTATCATAGCAGCAATTTCTGCTTCGATTTTCTCTTCACGATCAATGGTCCCTTCACCGGAAGTGTCTGTCTGGCTATCAATGCCTAATAAATTATCCGCCTCGGTTTCAGCCGGCAATATGCCACGAATACGCTTTTGCAAACCAAATGCATTGGGAATCGGCAAGGTTTCCGTCGCAGAACGCTTACGCTCCGTGGTATTCTCAAGCTCTGCCCTGTCATCAATGCGTACCCGCACCCGCAAGATATCGCCTACGTCCCGCGCCCGCATATCGCGAAAGAACGTCCTTGCACCCGGCTCCCAGAGAGAATTCGCCGTACGTATATGGGTGCGCTCTGGCGGTGGCGGCGAAGGCCAACTCACAGGCGCATAGGTTTTCTCTTCTATCGGATTTTTAATCTCCTCCAGCGGCGGCATCTGCCCCACCGTCTCCAGCTTATCCAACTGCGCTTGCGTACAGCCTGAAAGCGCTGTTGCAGCCAGTAATGTAATCATATGTTTACGCATCACCTTTCTCCTTTATCGTATTTTAGCGACTCGCTAATTGGTCCGAACGCGCGGCACTGCCATAATCCACCACGGCTATATTCTGTTCTGTCACCGTTGCTTGCACCACCACATTGCTGCGCGTATTGCGTACACGAATCACCTCGCCCTTCGCACCGCCACTTAGCGCCACGCCTTCTGTTTTCAGCTCAATCCCACTGCCGTAATAATACAAGCTTACCAAATCCCCTTTGCTCACCAGCTCCGGCGTCACCAAATCACTGCGGCGCAGCGGGCGATCAGGAATAATGGTACGCCGTGGCGTAAAGCCCAATACTTCGTCTTTGTGCTGAATCACCGTATCCCGCACCCGGCGCTTGGGCACACGACGCCACATAATGTCATTCTCGCTAATCACATCCCCGTTATTTAGACGCTTATTCAGCACCGGTATTTCCACCACTTCAACAAAGCGGCCACGCACTTCCAGCGTACCTTCTGGCAAAGAGGGCGCCGAGCGCACATCGAGCGGAGCTGTCGCGTGTAAATCGGCGCCAGATATATGCTGCACATCCGCCTCTAGTAGCGCATCAAAACGCCGTGCCTGTGGATTAAAATCGAGCTTGGCCAAACGAAAATCGTGATCGAAATACAGCTCGATTTCCTGCTTTATAGGGAATGTATCCGCCGTACCACTCACCGTGGCATAGACATTATCCACCATAATATGCTCACCCGCACCTGCCTGTTGCAGCGCTTCGTTCAGCTCTTCCCGTACATCTTCAAACGGGAAGTGATACTCCGCCACCACATCTTCCGCACGTGCTTCAGCAGAAAACGCCAGCACAACAAGTAATAATATGACTTTATAATAACGCATCGCTTACTCCCTTCCCATTACGTGATTTGCGATAATTGTTGCATCATCTCATCAGCAGTACTAATCACCCGTGAATTCAGCTCATAGGCGCGCTGTGCAGTGATAAGATTGGTGATCTCAGTAACCGAATCGACATTGGAGGTTTCTAGAAACCCTTGCTGTATCTCGCCAAACCCATCATCTCCAGCAAACCCTTGCGTTGGCGTGCCAGAGGCTTCCGTCTCACGGAAAAGGTTATCGCCCAGCGCGTCTAGGCCTGCCTCATTAAGAAAGGTGGCTATATCAAGCTGGCCTACATTAGTGGGCGTGGTGGAGGTATCGGTTGTCGCAATGATCTCACCGGTTTCGTTCACATCAATACTCGTAGCATCTTGCGGAACGGTAATACCTGGAGACACCGTATACCCTTCCGCCGTTACCAAATCGCCATCCCCGTTCACTTGAAATGAGCCAGAACGCGTATATGCCTCACCGCCATCCGGCAAGGTGATAACGAAAAAGCCTCGCCCAGCAATCGCCAGATCAAAGTTATTGGATGTTTGCAGTAAATTGCCCTGCTCCATAATGCGATACACCGCACCGGTACGCACGCCGAGGCCTACCTGCACGCCTGTTGGGATCACCGTCCCTGCATCAGAAGAGGTGGTGCCTGCGCGCGTCTGATTCTGGTAAATCAGATCCTGAAATTCTGCACGCTGGCGCTTAAATGACGTGGTATTCAAATTCGCAATATTATTCGAAATCACATCAATGTTTAGTTGCTGCGCTTGCATACCTGTAGCGGCGGTACTCAATGCTTTCATGGGGGGTTCTCCTTCTCCTTGGTTACTCTATAGTTATTGTGGGTTTTGCCGTGCGAGTGTTTGAATCGTACGGCGTTCTAAATTATGCATGTCACTAATAATCTTCTGGGTAGTGCCGGTAGAGCGCGAGGTTTGTATCAACGCTGTCAGCTCCTTCACCGAAACAACATTAGATTTCTCCAATGCGCCCTGCACTAGCGCATATTCATCTGCTGTGGCTTGTCTGGGAGCAGCCTCCGATTCATATAAACCATTTCCATGGCGTTTTAGGGATTGCTGATTATCAAAATTGACGACATTAATGCGGCCACGCGTATCGCCACCCGCACCAATTAAAATCGTGCCATCTTCCCCAATCCGAATATCGACATCATCAGGCTGCAACTGAATAGCCCCACCAGCGCCCTTCACCTTATATCCTTCTGGCGTCACTAACGACCCGTCGCCTGCCACCTGAAAACTGCCTACGCGTGTGTAGCGCTCACCGAGCGGTGTATCGACTGCAAAAAACCCTTCACCATTAATTGCTACATCCAGCTTTCGATGCGTTGCTCGAATCTCGCCCTGCGATGTATCAAGAACGCTAGCCACATCTTGGGAGAATGCTATTTCATTTTCCCTGCCAGCATTCACCACATAATCTTTAAACAACATACGCTCAGCACGATAGCCCGTGGTATCGAGATTCGCGATATTGTTCGCAATGACATCCATCTGACGCATGAGTGCCGTCTGGCGTGACACCGCTAAATAAATTGTGTTGTCCATCATCCTTCTCCTTCAAGTAGCTTTACAGAGCTAATCGTGTTCCCGCCCCCTATATTGCAAGCGCTGTGCCAAGTGATCTTGCGTCGATATTATAACTATATATCAAAATGATAGTAAGATGAGCGCCAGAGAGGCGCCTAAGGATGCCAACCCCAACGCGGCAATTTTTTCCACCCGCACGGCAAAAATAACCCGGTCTCTGGCAACCACATATCATCCCATATAATGCGCAAGGCGCGCACCCACGCGGCTCACAAAAATAATCGGCCAGAAACAAAAGATTTAGTAGAAATTATTACCCACATCACTATATATAGTAGGTTAAGGTATGTGCGTGAGCACGTATCTATTGGGACAAAAGACCATATAAATAACCATAAACGGTGGTGCCCAGCGCCATTCTAAGAGAGGTGTGCTATGGCTGACGAAGAAGAAAAGCCTGAAGAGGAAGAAACGCCGGAAGGAGAAGAGGGCGAAGAAGGGGAAGAAGGCGAAGAGGGCGAGGGTGGTAAAAAATCCTCCAAGAAAAAGCTCATTATCATCGTCGCAGCTGCGGTGATACTACTTGGTGGTGCCGGCGCATTCTTAATGATGGGTAAAAAAGGTGGCGGTGAAGAAGGCGGTGATGGTCATAGCGCTGAAGAAGGCGGTGAAATTATTTATGATGATCACGGCAACCCCATCGCAGCTGGTCCCATGACCAATTACTATGAGTTGGAAGAATTTATCGTCAACCTCAACAACTCAGGTAAACAGGTCAGCTTCTTAAAAATGACCGTTACACTTGAGCTACCAGATGGCGGCACACAATCCACTATTGAGAGCAACCTACCGCGCATTCGCGATAGCTTCCAAGTATATCTGCGTGAGCTACGCGCCTCTGATCTACAAGGGTCCGCGGGCATACATCGCCTGCGCGAAGAGCTGCTCTTACGTATTAACAAAATCATACACCCGAAAAAAGTGAGCGATATTCTGTTTAAAGAAATTATTGTGCAGTAATAGTGCTGAAACATGGCTGACGACGACGCAACGAACGAGGCAGAAAAAACCGAGGAAGAACTCGCCGCTGAGTGGGAGGCCGCTGCTGCCGGCGAGGGTGGCGATGGCGAACAAACCGCCGAAGAAAAAGCCCTAAGTCAGCAAGAAATCGACAGCCTGCTAGGTTTTGACACTGGAGATAACGCTCCTAAATCTGGCATTCATGCATTGCTTGATCGCGCTCTGCTTTCTTACGAGCGCCTACCTATGCTCGAAGTGGTGTTTGATCGCTTCGTACGCACTATGTCTACCTCACTGCGCAATTTCACCTCCGATACCGCCGATGTCAGCATTGATTCCATCACTTCTTTACGCTTTGAAGACTATCTTAATACCGTCCCCCTACCCGCCTTGCTCACCATTTTCCAAGCGGTCGAGTGGGAGAATTTTGGCCTCATCTCGGTAGATAGTTCGCTGACATATACCATGGTGGATGTATTGCTCGGCGGCGCACGCGCGCATCGCCCCATTAAAATTGAAGGCCGCCCCTTCACCACCATCGAACAAGATATCGTTAAAAGCCTCTCTAGCGTGATGCTCGATGACATGAGCGGCGCATTTAACCCGCTCACCCCGATCACCTTCCGCTTGGAGCGCGTTGAAACAAATCCACGCTTTGCCACCATCACCCGCCCCTCCAATGCCGTCATCCTCATCACCTTAAGGATCGATATGGATGAACGCGGTGGAAAAGCTGAAATCGTACTACCCTACGCCACCTTGGAGCCTGTCAAAGACCTGCTCACGCAAATGTTCACCGGAGAAACCTTCGGTAGTGATGATGCCTGGGAGGCGCATTTCACCGAGGAGGTACGCAATACCTGCTTAGATATGGAAGCCACCCTGCCCCAAAAAACCATGACCTTGGGCGAAGTGGCGGGCTTAAAAGTAGGGAGCACAGTCGTACTCGATACTGGGCCTAACGATGACGTCAATTTGCTCTGCAAGGGCATTAATATGATGAGCGGCAAAATTGGTAGCGCCGGCAACAAAGTCGCGGTGAAGCTGACCAATGTGCATAACAAAGTAATTCGGCAGGAACTAGTATAAGGATGGTATGTCTAAATGATCTTTGATGCGATTATTGCGTTACTTCTCGTGGTCACAATCGGCTATAGCTGGCGGCTGAGCAAAAAACTCACCGCATTTAAAGACAGCAAGAAAGAGCTCGATTACTTTGTGCAAGAGTTTAACCAGGCCATCGCACATGCGGATTATAGCATCGGCACATTAAAAACGCTCAGCAAAGAGGCTGATGAGAACCTACAAGACCACATAGAAAAAGCCCGTTTCCTGGCAAACGACCTCTCTTTCCTTGCGCATAAAGGAGATAACGTCGCCAATAAGCTGGAGGAATATATTGCCACTTCGCACGCTGTTGACCCTAACCCGCTTAGTCTGCGTGGCATAGGGCGCTTAGCCGCACCCATCCAAGAAGAAGCGCCCTCCCTACCGTCAAAAGCGAGTCTGCAACAACTCGAACATAAACGCCCCAATATTCGCCCATGGCACCCTGGTGAAAAACCTCCCACTCAGCAGAAAAACCTTTCGCATTCTGAAATGAGCCCATCGAAGAAGCAGGCACTGGACCAGGTGTTGTCACAAATTGCATCAAAGAAAAAACAATTCGCACAGGAAAGCAGCACGCAAGAAGCATCGCGTCAGGCGCCTAGTACTGCGCCTAAAAAATCGGCCGTGCCGCGCGCTGCCGCAAATAGCAATAAAAGTAATGTTTCTGATGTAAAAAACTCGCTGCAATCCTTGCGCGCAGCCTTAAAAGTAGACACATAGGCCTGGTTATCGATGTCCTTCCGCCTTTTACCTGTATTAATCTTATTATGTATTGCGGCGTTAGGTATACGTGTTGCTGATATCGTTACACGGCAACAAACGATAGAAGAAGGGCTACTCGCCCCAAAACTCCGCGCACAAGAAGCAGACGAGAAGGCGGGGGAAAATGCGGATGAGAGCTCCACGCCGCCCGACTTCCAGCCACCTGATATTTCTGAGCGCCTAAAAGCATTCGAAGGAAAAAAAGCAGCAGAAGAAACGCTACCTGAAACAGCGCAACAAAGCATTGATGAAAAAATTCAGCAGCTGCAATCGCTCAAAGAAGAAGTGGAAGAGCTAATCAAGCAAAGTAAGGCGCAGGCCGATTTACGCATCGAAGATGAAAGCGCCTATGGCGATACGGAAATAGAGATATTGCAACGCCTTTCCAAACGCCGGCAAAAATTGCAAGAGTGGGAACGCGACTTACAGCTAAAAGAAAACCTGTTGCATGTGACAGAAACAAAAATCAGTCAGCGTATTGTGGAACTTACCGCACTTCAAAATGAAGTGGAAGGGTTGCTCGCTCAATATAACGAAAAAGAGGATGCAAAAATCCGCAGCCTCGTTAAAATATACGAGAATATGAAGGCCAAAGATGCCGCAAAAATCTTCGAAGAACTGGAGATGGATGTGTTGTTACAGGTCATCGATAAAATGAAGGAAAAGAAAACCGCTCCTATTCTTGCAAAAATGTCTTCTGAACGCGCAAAAGCGCTCACTACCCATTTTGCAGAACAACGTCGCCTTAAAGAAGTGGAGCAGTAACTAAATGAGTATAAAGCAAGAAAATAAGAATTAGCATTTGCGAAGCGTTCGCAGTTGTATTATAAGAATAATGAACAATCTGGAGTTGTAATATGACGGTTGATAAAAACATGCCTATCCTGATCGTGGATGATTACAAAACGATGCTGCGCATCGTGCGTAATCTGCTTAATCAGCTTGGTTTTACCAATATTGATGAAGCAACTGATGGTGGAATGGCACTGGAAAAACTAAAAGAAAAAGAATTCAAACTCGTCGTCTCCGATTGGAACATGGAACCTATGTCTGGGTTAGAGCTGTTAAAAACTATCCGCGGCGATGCGGCGCTTTCGGGTTTGCCATTTATCATGGTCACCGCAGAAAGCAAGCCAGATAATATACTGGTAGCTAAAGAGGCAGGCGTGAATAACTATATCGTTAAGCCTTTTAATGCCGAAACGCTAAAGGGAAAGCTCACCGCAGTATTAGGTGATTTCTAAACACCAAATAATGAGTATAGCTATGTCCATCAATGAACAACTTGCAAAAAACTTCCTCGCAAAACTGCAGGAAATTCGCGCTGAAGGAAAAGCCCCTAGCTTTGAAGATATTCAAACGGTGCTAGGCAACCTTACAGAAAATACAGCCAAAGAGCTCTATGAAGAAATTTCCTATATCTCGAATAAAATCAGCACTGCAAAAAGCAACATCTCTTCCCTAGAATCTGAAAAAATTGCTGCTGATTTCATTCCCGACGCCAATATGGAACTAGATGCGGTGGTAAAAGCCACAGAGGATGCTACGCATAAAATTCTTGATGCAACAGAAGCAATTCAAAATGCACTTGAAGGCGTTGATGATGCCACAAAAAATGCCGTAAACGAGCATGCGAGCAAAATCTTTGAAGCGTGTAATTTCCAAGATATCACTGGTCAGCGTATTAGCAAGGTGGTCTCCGCACTGGTAGAAATCGAAAAAAGCATTAATGATTTTCTTGATGGCAAGCCTGTATCCAAACAGAAAAAAGATGAGAGCGGAGAAGATGCCACAGCCGCGTCAGATGAAGAACTCATGCGCGGCCCACAACTGGAACAACCCACACAGGAAGACATTGATAAACTATTCGCAGAACTGGACTAACCCTTACAAGCGCCCCAGTAATCGCCCACAGATTGCTGTATTTCCATCGCACATGTGTTGAGCGAGGCCATGCCCAATAGTATCAACCGCCCTGTAAAATTCGAGCCGGAAAAAAAAGATACAAAATCGGCGGTATTATTTGTCTCCCTTTATCTTGTGGTGCTGGCGTTTTTTGTCATGCTCAACTCGATTGCCGAGATCCAGCCAAAACGCACCACTAAAGCCATCGGCAGTTTAAAAGACGTCTTCTCTGACGTAAAGCCACCAGAAGAAAAATTACCCTTCTTGCCGATATTACAACCCATCGGCACCCAACTCGTTGCGCAAAACTACTTTGCTCCCATCGCTGATTTAGCAAAAGAAATGCTCGCCCTGGTTGACGCCCAAATACTAGAAAAAGGCAAGCGCATGCTGATTGTTATCCCTAAAACCGCCTTTTTCATACCTGAAACATCCGACGTTTCTCCTGTCATCACCGCCTTTTTAGAACGCTTAGCAGATGAACTTGCCAACCTAGGCGTGGGCAGTGAGATTGGTGCCGCCTATGTCATTGAATTTACCATCGGCAGCGCTGAAATCACTACCAACGCCACGGCACAGAATAACATCGACCTCTCCCGCGCTGGCAATATAGGGCGGTTCCTCATCAACGAAGGCGTGCCCGAAACCTCCATATTTGTTGGCATTGGCGAAGAGGATGTAGATAGTGTCACGATGACATTTGTGAAACGCGCTGCAGAAGGCGAAGAAGTGAGTATCGAGGAATAGCCATGCCACGCGAAACCCTACATAGCACTCCCGACCAAAATGATGGCACCAGCTCCGCGTGGATGATTACCTTCGCAGATTTGCTTTCGCTCATCCTCACATTTTTTGTATTGCTGCTCTCGATGTCTAGTCTTGAGAACGATCGCTGGGGAGAAATCAGCAAATCTCTCTCGCAACGCCTAAACCCTGACAAAACCGCCGTTATTTCCCACCCGTCACAAGACCTCTCTATTCGTAAAGTAGAAACGAAAAAAGGGCTCGATATCGAGTATCTCTATGGTGTATTGGCCGCAAAAGTTGAGAAAATCCCTGGCTATAACGAAATATTACAAATACAGCTGCTTGAAGATCGTATTGCCATTTCTCTCTCGGCCGATGCAACATTTGCCACTGGGCAGGCCATACTCACGCCAGAAGCAGAAACTGTATTGGCAGATTTAAGCAATGTATTAAATGCGGTAAAAAATATTATTGATGTGGTGGGGCACACAGACCCCTCACCGGTCAACACTCCTGATTTTCCTTCAAACTGGGAGTTATCCTTAAGTCGGGCACTGCAGGTTACCGACACCTTGCACCGCTATGGCTATATAAAACCGATACGCTCCTTTGGCCGCGCGCACACCACCTATGAAACATTGACGCCGGAAAAAACACCAAAAGAACGATATGATTTTTCACGGCGAGTTGATATTATAGTCCGTATGGAAGAGACCGGTCTTTAACGGACCAAAAGGGAACAGATAGTTAGATAAAAACAGGAGTAGTAAGTGGCTACAATGCCCATACTGCCAATAGTGCGGAATACGCATAATAGGATGCAACGCGCCATGCGTGGTCTTGTTTTTGTTGTGCTCTTATCATGGTGCATGGCATTTTTAGCACCTGCTGCACACGCCCAAACACCATCAAACAGTGGCAATATCTCCATAAAAGGTACCGTGAAAGATGACTTTGCCCGGATCGTTTTTTATGGCAATCGATTGGGGCGGTTTAATGTACGCTTTCGTGGTAATACGGTCATCGCAGAATTCGGTCGTACTTCCACGCCGCGCTACGGCGGTCTGGTGTCGACACTACAAGGATATGTCAGCGATATTAGTACAAACAGTGATGGCACACGCATCACATTCCAGCTGCGCGATAGAAATGTACGAATTCGTAAATTCAGTGGGCGGGGGTATGCCGGGTTTGACCTCGTAGGAAAGCCGCAACCTGTTACCACCACTGCCGCCGCTGAAACACCGCGTACCGCGCCGCAAACCACCGCTACACAGCAACAACGCCCCGCACAAGCCGCCGCTGCACCCACAACAACCGCTACGCCCACACCACAGACAACTACCGCCAGCGCAGAGCCACCTACCACCTCCATACCGCGCAGAAGCGGGCCTGGCTTGTTTACCGGCGCGTTCCCTCTGCCGCGCTTTAAGCCACTTTCCATACTACCTGCTCCTTTACAGGAAATAGCCAAGAAGGAAGAGGAAGCAACAGAAGAGCCAGAGCCCTCTAAAAAAGCAGAAGCTGCACCTGAAAAACCCGAATCTGCAAAAGCACCGGAACCATCAGACGCTACTACTCCTTCAGAAACAATACAAGAAGCAACAGCCACACCTACTCCCACGCAAGAGGCCACCACACCAGAAACAACGAAGCCAGACGTGACTGAAACAGCCTCAGCAGAAACAGCGCCTGAAGCTGAAACTCCAACAGAAACTGCACCCGACGCCACAGAGGAAGGTGCAACAACGGCGGATACAAAAACACCAAGCCGTGATATTACGATAAACCCTAGCGGCCCTTCCGCCGCAGAGATCGCTGCACGCGCATTAGGAAAAGTGCAAGCAGCAGAAGATAAACAAGCACAAGAAAAAGCCACAAAAAGGGCGTTAGAAGAAGCAGCAAAAGCCGAAGCTGAGGCGCTCACCGCAGATAAGACCAAGAAAGAACCAGAGAAAAAAGAAGAGACTTTTATTCCTGAAAACAAACTATTACTGCGCGCTAAGGTCACGGAGGATAAAAAACTCCGCATTGTCTTCCCCTGGCAAGAGCGCATTGCTGCCGCCGCTTATACCCGTGGCGGTCATCTCTGGATGATATTTGATAAGCCAGCACTTGCGGTGAAAGAAACACTAAAATCACTCGAGCAAGAACTGGTTGAAGACCCACAGCAAGTCATGCACCGACACTACACCATCATGCGCTTTAAACTTAGCCAACCAAAAGTACCGTATAATATCGCCGTTACAAAAGAGGATTTTGAATGGGTTCTCACCATAGGCCGCGGGAAAGATACACCGGTTGATTTTGCCATCAACCCATTACTCGAAGTAGTAGACGGATCAGCACAGCTATTTATGCGGGTGTTAAACACCGCCGAGCCGCTATACCTCAATGATCCTATTGTCGGCGATAAAGTGGTGGTAGTGCCCAATTATGTGCCTAATGTGGGCGTCACACCCACGCGCACCTTTGTTGATTTAAAACTCCTTGAAACCCATCAAGGCGCGGCCATCACCCTCTTCTCTGACATGGCGCAGCCAAAAGTATTGCGCGATGGTATTCGCCTAGCAAGCCCACAAGGCCTTAACCTCTTTAATGATAATGATAAAACCCGCTTCCAATCCGCCAGCGCCCAGGAAGAGAAAAAATTGGTCGTACAGCAACATAGTGTGCTGCCGTTCCAGCGCCCTGCGTTCGCCGCTTTAGAGGAAGGGTGGGAAGCCTTCGAAGTAGCCCTTAAGCACGGACATGCTCCTAAGGAGAAAGAGGATGCA
>JANQQO010000180.1 GCA_028289305.1 Rickettsiales bacterium
CCATGAATCCCCCCGGCCTGCTAGATATCCGCGTAGGGAAATACTTCCTTCGCCCCGCCAGGATGCGTCACCGCACCACCACGCGCTGGGCCCACCGTAGCGGCGTATTTCCACAATCCGCCAGATTGGTATTCATGCGCACGCGGCGCCCAGTCTGCCCGACGTTTTTCCAATTCTTCTTCGCTGAGATCCACCGAAATCTCGCCTGTTTCTGCATCCAGCGTGATCATATCGCCATCTTTAATCAGCGCGATCGGCCCGCCTTCGGCCGCTTCTGGCCCCACATGGCCAATGCAAAATCCGCGCGTCGCGCCAGAAAACCGCCCATCGGTGATCAGCGCCACATTCGCCATGCCCTGCCCGGCGAGCGCTGCCGTGGTTGAGAGCATCTCGCGCATGCCTGGCCCCCCTTTCGGGCCCTCATAGCGAATCACGATCACATCCCCTTCTTTATATTCCCGCGCCTTCACTGCAGCAAACGCGTCTTCCTCGCGGTCAAACACGCGCGCCGGGCCTTCATGCCGTAACCGCTTCATCCCTGCAATCTTCACAATACAGCCCTCCGGCGCCAGATTGCCTTTCAGCGTCACCACGCCCCCAGTCTGGGTCAGCGGGCTGGCCACCGGCCGCACCACATCCTGCCCTTCAGGAAACACTACGTCTTTCAGATTTTCCGCGATCGTCTTGCCCGTCACCGTGATGCAATCACCGTGCAACATGCCCGCATCCAGCAATTCTTTCATCACCACTTCCACACCGCCAATATCGAACAAATCCTTCGCCACGTATTTTCCGCCAGGCTTGAGATCCGCCATATACGGCGTTTCGCGGAAGATTTTCCCGACATCGTGCAAGTCAAATGCAATCCCGCATTCATGCGCAATCGCCGGCAGGTGCAGCGCCGCATTGGTCGAACCACCTGTGGCGGAAACGATCCGCGCTGCATTCTCCAGCGCTTCCCGCGTTACGATATCGCGCGGACGAATATTCTGCTGCAACACCTGCATCACCGCCTCGCCGGAGTCAAACCCATACGCATCGCGCGCGCCATAACTCGCCGGTGGCCCGCTCGATCCAGGCAATGCCAGCCCTATCGCTTCGGACACACAGGCCATCGTATTCGCCGTATATTGCCCGCCACAAGAACCGGCCGAAGGGCACGCGACCTGCTCCAGCGCTTCTAATTCTGCTTCATCCATATTGCCGGCTTCGACCTTGCCGACGCCTTCAAACACATCGACCACGGTCACATCCCGGCCCTGATAACTCCCGGGCAGAATCGACCCGCCATACATAAATACCGAAGGGATATTAAGCCGCACCATCGCCATCATCAGCCCCGGCAGCGATTTATCGCATCCCGCTAAGCCCACCAGCGCGTCATAACAATGCCCACGCACAGTCAGCTCGACTGAATCGGCGATCACTTCACGGCTCACCAGTGAGGATTTCATGCCCTGATGCCCCATCGCCATGCCATCAGTCACCGTGATCGTAGTGAATTCGCGCGGCGTGCCGCCCGCGGCCGCCACACCTTTTTTCACCACCTGCGCTTGTTGCCCCAACGCAATATTGCATGGTGCCGCTTCATTCCACGTCGTCACCACCCCAACCAAGGGCTGCTGCAGCTGCTGTTTAGTCAGCCCCATCGCGTAATAATACGAACGATGCGGCGCGCGCTCCGGCCCTTCCGTCACATGCCTACTCGGCAGACGCGATTTATCCATATTGTTTGTCATAAAGGGAATAAAAGGTATTGCCTGCGCAAAAGCAAGCAAAAACGCCTGCATCTGGCATCCATCACGTCTGACGTTAAATTCTATTCAAACCCAGGCAGGGGCGGAAGGCCGTCTCCATTGCCGTTAGTCGGCACGTCTTCCAGCTCGTCGAACATTTCCTCGAGCGCGTGCAGATCCAGCTCTCCGCCCTCCGCAGGCGCGCTGTCTACCGCTTCCTCTGGCGTGGCCGGTGCTTCTGCCTCTTCTGGTGCCGCTGGTGCTGGTACTGCTTCGGGAGCTGCCTCAGCCGGCGCTTCTTCCGGTGCGGCCTCTTCTTCTTGCGGCATAGCTTCTACAGGCACCGCCTCTTCTGGCGCTAATGTCTGTGGCTCTACCAATGGCGGCGGCGCAGGCTTCAAGGTCGGTATCGGCACAAACGCCGGCGGCTCTGGCGCTTTCTCCTCCTCCGCTGGGGCGGCCTCCACAGGTACCACATCTTCCACCGCACCCTCCGCGGGCGCTTCTACTGGCGCTGCAGGCGTCTCTTCTACCGGCGCTGGTGGAGGTGGTGGCGGTGCAGGCTGATCCCCGCCCAATTCTACTGGGCCGGGTGGCGGCACATCCACCGCAGCAGGCAATTCAATCACCGGCGCAGGCGGC
>JANQQO010000183.1 GCA_028289305.1 Rickettsiales bacterium
AGCTGCGCAGCTTCATGAATAAAGTCGGTCTCAACGACGTCCCGATCATCATGGCCGGGGGCGCGTGGTATTTGCGCGATTGGGAACATTGGCTCGATAACCCCGAAATCGGCCCTATCGCCTTCCAATTCGGCACCCGCCCCGTGCTAACGCAAGAAAGCCCGGTCTCAGACGATTGGAAACGGCGCCTGATGCAGCTTAAAGAAGGCGATGTCTTCTTGAACCGCTTCAGCCCCACCGGGTTTTATTCCTCCGCGGTGAATAACGATTTTATCAAGGAATTACAAGGGCGTAACGAGCGCCAAGTGCCTTATGCCACCGAAGAAGAGGGCTATATGGCCGTGCCCTTCCCGTTCGGCCCGCGCAAGCGCAATGTCTATCTCACCCCGGAAGATAAGGAAAAAGTCGATAAATGGATCGCCGCTGGCTATGACATGGCGATGAAAACCCCTGACAGCACGCTGATTTTCGTCACCAAAGAGCATTCCGAGCAGATTGTCATCGACCAAATCGAGTGTATGGGCTGCCTAAGCCATTGTCGCTTCAGCAATTGGAAGGATCACGACGATTTTACCACCGGAAAAAAGGCCGATCCGCGCAGTTTCTGCATCCAAAAAACCCTGCAGGATATCATCCATCATGAGCCGGTCGACCAGCAGCTCATGTTTTCTGGGCATAACGCCTATAATTTCCACGACGACCCGTTCTATAAAGACGGCTTCGTCCCCACCGTTGAGCAGCTCGTCCAACGCATCATGACCGGGAATTAGGCACACTCACCCCACCCAGCTGCCGCGGGAGAGGACGAGGATGAGACCCATAATATGCAGGAATAGGGCGATATTTTGTAAGACGCGGTTATGTTCATCGATGCGGCGTTGCTGATCTTCCAGCTGCAGCTTTTCCTCATATAAATTGTTGATCGTGTTGATCGTATTGCCGCGATGGCGATCGACCAGGGCGAAGATTTGCTGCAACGCGCTGGCGGGGCTGGCGGCGGCCGAGGCGATGCTGCGCAATTCTTTCTCCATACTGTCTGATACATTGCCGGTGAGGATAATATCCTCGATATAGCGGCTGAGTGCGGCGGTAATGCCGGATTCTTGCCCCTCGGGCACGCCCGTGGAGAGCAGAAGCAGCAGCGTGCCGAACTCCTCTTTACGCTCCAGCAGCTGGCTATTTTGCCAATACTGCTCGATGCGCTGTTCTTTGAGCATAATATCGTTTTGCAGGCTCGCGATCTCGGCGTTGTTCTGCACGATGAGGTAATTGGTGACCAGCGCGGAAAGCACGGTCATCAACACGCCGAGGGCGACAACAAACCAGGGTTTTACTATAAATTGGAACATGGCGGGTCCTTTATGCGGCTATGCGGCAGATTCTAAAATGACGCGATCAGGCGGTGGGCGGTGCCCATCGAGGAAGCACATGATATTGACGAAGACTTTTTCCGCCATTTCGGTGCGTGCCTCATGCGTGGCAGAGGACATATGCGGCATCAGCAGCGCGTTTTCCAGCGCAATGAGCTCCGGGTCGATAAACGGCTCTTTTTCATACACATCCAGCCCAGCACCGGTGACCGTGCCATCTTGCAGTGCGGTGATAAGGGCGGATTGGTCAATGACCGCGCCGCGCGAAGTGTTAATGACAAAGCTGGGTGAGGGCAGAAGTGCGAGGCGCTCTTTATTGAGCAAATGATGGGTAGCAGGGGTGTAGGGGCAATGCAGGGTGAGGATATCGCTATTCGGCAGCAGCGCTTCGGGCGTAGGGTAATAGGTGGCGGCAAGTTCTTCCTCGATGCTGCTATGCAGCTGGGTGCGGTTATGGTAGTGGATGGAAAGGCCAAACCCGCGTGCACGGCGGGCCACCGCCTGGCCGATGCGGCCCATGCCGATAATGCCGAGGCGCTTGCCGGTGACGCGCATGCCGCGCATTTGCGTCGGTGCCCAGCCGGGCCAGCTGCCGGAGCGGGCGAGCACTTCACCTTCATGCACCCGGCGCGGCACGGCGAGAATCAGCGTCATTGCCATATCGGCGGTGTCTTCGGTGAGTACATTGGGTGTGTTGGTAACGAGGATGTTTTTTTCCTGTGCGGCTTCCAGGTCAATATGGTCGACACCAACGCCGAAATTAGCGATCAGCCGTAGCTTGGGACCGGCGGCGTTAATCACCTCTGCATCAATCACATCGGTGACGGTGGGGACTAAGATCTCAGCTGTTTGCACCGCGGCGATCAGCTGCTCTTTGCTGAGCGGGGTATCATCTGTATTAATCGTAGTGGTGAAAAATTCCTGCATGCGCTGCTCAACAGCCTCGGGCAGTTTCCGCGTGATGATAAGGGTGACGTCGGTGGCCGGCATGCGCTTCTCGTACTTGATGTGTTCCCGGGAGGGAATCTAGCGCGATGCCACCACGTTAACAAGCTTTTCATTACGACATGGCTAGTGTATAACACCACCTTATGCGGTATGTGTTGGGCATAGCGGTGATGATGGGGATGCTCATGAGCTCTGCGGCGTGGGCGCGGACGGATTTGCCTCTGCCACGCTTTGTTTCGGTGCGATCTTCAGAGGCGAATGTGCGCACCGGGCCGGGGCTACGCTATCAGATCAAATGGGTGCTGGTGCGCGAAGGCCTGCCGGTGGAAGTGATCGCAGAATTCGAAAATTGGCGGAAAATTCGGGATATTGAAGGCGATGAAGGTTGGGTGCATCGTAGCATGCTGAGCAATGATCGCACCGTAGTGGTGGTGCATGGCCGGCATACGCTGCATAAATCGCCCTATGCTGATGCCGAGCCAGTGGCGTTTTTAGAGCAGGGGGTGAATGGGCGCTTGCAGGGCTGTGACGGCGCATGGTGTAAGGTGAAGGTCGCGCGCTATAAAGGCTGGCTACCACGCGAGGTGCTGTGGGGCGTTTATGAAGAGGAATAGGCGTTAGACACGCGGCACGATAGCTGTCATCTCGGCTTTAGGCCGGGATCCACTAGGAGGCAAAAACCTGCTTTAGAGATATATACTGCTTAAAAGCTATCCTCTTCTACGGCAAAAAAACATCCTTTCCACCCCTCAAAACCACCCTGCTTTAAAAAATAAATACCGCATCTCTGTACTGTTAATTCTCTTTGTCTAAAATCCAAACCCAACGTCAGTGGGCACAGGCGCATAGCTGCAATTTTAGTAAAAATTAAATTAACAATTAGTTAATTTCTTAAACACAAAACGTGTATTTTTTAACTAAATTTTTACTTTTATTTAGCGAATGGTTATGCTACATTCACCTCATTCGCTAGTTTAATCGTGAACAAACAAGGGGGGAAGACCATGGCGAAAATTACAGAAACGAATATGGACCTGAATGTAGAGCTGCTGCAAATGCGCACTACTGTGGATAAAGCACATAATATGCTGACAGAAGAAGATACTCTGCGCCCTACACCAAGTGCAAAACTATTCCCTGAGAATGAAGAAATTGTTGGTAGCAAAGATAACGACGTTATTCAAGGTAACCAAGGGAATGATAGTATTTTCGGCCTTGCGGGTGATGATCGCTTGTTTGGCGATAATGAATTGGTAGACGTTACGGATTTACAAGTGTCTGGTAACGACTTTATTAACGCCGGCAGCGGTAATGACTTCATTGAAGGCGGTAGCGGTCATGATAGGCTCGATGGTGGATCAGATAATGACGTCATTTATGGTGATTATCGCACGGTTACTTTTGAGATCTATGGCAAAAATGGCTTTGAACTTGTAGATAGCCGTGACTTCTTTGGTAATGACGTAATCGAAGGTAATCATGGTGACGATACCGTGTATGCTGGTGGCGGTGATGACGTATTGTATGGAGATAAAGATCTCTATTCAGAACTGATGCTACTGTACATTGCTGGTGATGATCGCCTTTATGCGGGTGCTGGTAATGATATGATCGAAGGTGGTAATGGCAACGATATTGCGGTTGGTGGCGCCGGGGATGATGTGATCTTCGGTGATTACGAGCGCACTCTCTTTGATGGTGTAGATAGCGACGACTTCGTCGGCGCGGATAGCCTTGATGGGGAAGGGGGTGACGACGTAATCACCGGTGGTGGTGAAGACGACCTCATAATTGGTGGTGACGGAAACGACACCCTCTTTGGTGATGTATCTGCCGAAGAGTATGAAACACTTGGCAGCAACGCTAAAGGTGATGACCTCATTGTTGCGGATGGTGGCAATGACTATGTGGAAGGCGGTCGTGGTAATGATACCATTTACGGTGATCATGGCGACGATAGGCTATATGGTAACGATGGTGATGATGTGATGCGCGGTGGCGCCGGGGATGATTGGGTGTACGGCGATGAAGGAAGTGATGTCCTTATCGGTGGCAATGGCAACGATACCATACGCGGTGATTGGTCTGATACCGCGATCGGTGATGATGTAATCGATGCCGGTGCGGGTGATGACATGATCTTCAACATATCACGCGGTAACGATATGGTGACTACTGGTGAAGGAAGTGACTTGTTGCTGTTCCACCGCTTCTTGGCGGAAAGCACAGAAGGTGGCAACACGACGATCACGGACTTTACCGTAGGCGAGGACATTATCCGTATGACGGGTAGTTACGCCGGTACGACTCTAGACAATCTGGAAGCAAGTGATCTGTCGATGGAAGAAGTGGATGGTAATACGGTGATTACTATGAGCGAGTTTCCTAACACGCACACGATCACGCTGATGAATGTAGGGTTAGATCAGCTGTCAGATAGTGACTTTATCTTTATCTAGTCAACGCATTTCGACTTTATCGCTTAGGCGGTAGGCGCGAAGCGCCTCTTTTAGGAGGGGCATGTGGGAAGGGCGGCCTTTGCGGGCCGCCTTTTCTTATTGTAAATAGCGCTTGAGGAGCCGCGTAAGGTAAATTATGGAATACTATATACTATTCCTTGCCCCAGCGTTTATGCACCCAGAACCATTGCTCCGGGTGTTCGCGGATCCACACCTCAAAGCGCTGGTGAATCTCCTCTAAAAGCACCTCCCGCGTTTTGCCCTCCGTCTGTAAAGGCGCCTCCACCGTCACGGTGAAATGCCCATCCGCCCCGCGCACCACCCGCGCTGGCAGCAATGGACAGCCATATTTCAGCGCCAAATCGGCCATCGCCGGCGCGGTCATCGCCGGCCGCCCAAAAAACGGCACCGCCACCCCATCATTCATCTTCTGATCCACCAGCATCCCAATATGCCCGCCTTCTTTCAGGCGCTTGATGATCTGCTTCGCGCTCTCCGGCCCCTTCGCATACATCCCCGCATGGCTATGCCCGCGTGAATGGCGAATCAGCCGGTCGATATACGGGTTATTCGGCGGACGATAGACCAGCGTCAGCGGCACGTCAATCTCCGCCGCGCTGCGCGGCATAATCTCCCAATTGGCAAAATGGCCTGACACCACAATCCCGCCCTTGCCCGCTTCACGCATCGCCTCCATATGGTCCCTACCATCAAACGTCACCTGCGCGTCAAAGCGGCTACCACGCAGCCGCGGCACATGCGGAAATTCCCCGAGCACGCGGCCCAGCTGCGTCCACATATCCCGCACAATCTGCTGCCGCGCTTCGTCTGAAAGTTCCGGCAACGCCCGCGCTAGATTACGCTCCGCCACGCGTGAAACCGGCAATAGCGGCCCGATATGCCGCCCCAGCCAGCCGCCTATATTGGATGCAAAACGCATCCCCATCGCGCGGAACACATAAAAGGCGCAATAAGCCGCTGCCGCC
>JANQQO010000189.1 GCA_028289305.1 Rickettsiales bacterium
GGATCGCAAATCGATCGAGCGCTATAGTGCGAATGAGGCGGTGATTCGTTATTACGTGCATCGCTATGTGACCGCGCGCGAGGGGTATGATGTGAATACCTATCAATATGATTATGGGCGCGTGGTGCCGGTGCTTTCTGATCGTGATGTGCTCGGGCGGTTTCGCGGCCAGGTCTCGCAGCAGAACCCGGATTCACCGGTGTTACAGCTGGGGCGGGAGCGGGTGCGTGAGGTTTTTGTGAAGTCGATTCAGTTTATTGAGCCCAACCGTGTGCAGGTGCGGATTCGCATCGATGAGAAGAATGTGCGCACGGGGTTTGTGTTAAAACAGGCACACCGCATCGCGATTGTGACGTTCGGATTTTTTACGCTGGAATTAAGTACGCAACAGCGTTATATTAACCCATTAGGTTTTCGTGTGCTAGGCTATAGCATAGACGAAGACACGTTCATAGAGGAGGACGATAGTTGATGATAGCAGCCCGTTTCACCCCCTTAGCGCTTTTTGTTTTTACCCTCCTTTTCACTCCGATTTTTGTTCTTGCTGCTGGCACGCCGATTGCCACCGATACGCGTATGCGCACCTTTGTTTATGGTGAGAATGAGGTGTTTCGTATTGTGGCGAAGCATGGGTTTCAGTCGAATATTGAATTTGGTCCGCAGGAAGAGATTGAGACGATGTCGATTGGGGATTCGGTGGCGTGGAAGGTGACGCCGGCGCGTGACCGGTTGTTCATCAAGGCGCTGCAGAAAGATGCGCATACTAATCTGACGGTGGTGACGAATAAGCGGGCGTATCAGTTTGATCTGTCTTCGAAGGTGGAGCGTGAGGAAGATTTGGTCTATGTGGTGCGGTTTTTCTATCCGGAGGTGGATTTCGATAGCCGCATGCGCCGGCCTTCGAGCAATAGCGCCTCGTTTGAATCGGGCGCGTTGATTGATGCGTCGTATAATTTTAATTACAGCCTGACCGGCCCGAGTGATGTGGCGCCGGCGAAGGTGTTTGACGATGGGCAGTTCACCTTTTTCCAATTCCCACGCACGACTACCGTGCCAACGTTTTTTGCGGTGGATCGTGAGGGTAATGAGCAGCCGCTGATTTCCCGCAGCGATGGGGAGTATGTGATTGTTGAGCGCGTCTTGCCGCAGTTTAGCTTGCGCAGTGGTGAGGCGGTGGTGTGTGTGTTTAACGATAACGTGATTGTGCCGCCTGGGGCCGGGAGATAGATGATGGCGGATAAGGATAAAGAACCAGATTTAGGGCCACTACCAGACGATTTACCGCCGGGCGATTTACCTCCGGCGCCCGATGAGATGCCGGAAAGCGAGCAAGGCGATATTAGCGGCGATCAGCCCTCGGTCGGGGGTGGTGGTGCGCGCAACGCCTTGGTGTTGCTGGGCGCTTTCGCTGTGGCTGGGTTTATTCTGTATAATATTTTCACTGGTGATGCCCCGCCACCGTCAAAACAACCAACAGAACCGCCGCGTGCTCGAGCAGTTGATCCCGTGATTCCGGATTTGCCAGAGCCGCCGCCAGAGCCGGTGCAGATAGTGCAAGACCCGGTGCCTCCTCCGCCTCCGCCCCCCCTAGATGATAGGCCGCTACCGCCACCACCACCGCCCGTGGTTGATACTTCCCCTGGTGGAGAAGTGGAGCAAGCGGGGCTTTCTGCGCCGCCAGAGCGTATTCAATCGACTATGTTAGTGGTGAATGGTGGTGGTGGATTTTTAGGTGCGCTGCAAGGTGGTGCTGTAGGTGCGGTGAATCCAGAAGATGCGTATCCAGAGACCGATGCGGTGCAGGTGGAAGCCACGCGTGCGGGCGATCCAAATAGTTTAATCGCACAGGGCAAAATTATCGATGCGGTGTTAGAAACCGCGATTAACACGGATTTAACCGGTATTCTGCGCGCGGTGGTGAGCCGCGATGTTTACGCGGAATCAGGCAAGCGGATTTTGATCCCTAAAGGCTCGCGCTTGGTGGGGTCGTATGATACGGCGGTGAAGCGTGGGCAATCGCGCGTGTTTATCGTGTGGAATCGTGTGATTCGCCCGGATGGGGTGGATATGGCGATTAATTCACCAGGCTCGGATCAGCTGGGTCGCGCTGGCTCAGAGGGCGAGGTGGATAATAAATATTTCGAGATTTTCAGCAATTCGGTGCTGCTCAGCACGATTTCGGTGGGTTTTGCCTATGCGGTGGAAAAAGCGACCGATGCGGATGGGCTGGATGAGCGTGAGAATACCAGCGGTAGTACGACAACCTCTGGTAAGCCAACCGATTTTGCAGTGGTGGAAGCGGTGGAAGATTTCGGTGATGTGATCAAGGATATCAGTACCGATATTGTTACGCTGAAACCAACGATTACGGTTGACCAGGGTACGCGGCTGAAAGTGTTCGTGAATAAGGATGTGAAGTTTCCTGATGCGTTTACGAGCCAGGTACGCTTTATAAGGTGATAAAGTCTAGGTGTTAGGTGCTGAGTGTTGGGTGCTAGAAGGTCTGCCAATCTCTCTTTGTTATCCGGAATCTGGATTTGATGATATTTTTCCTTACGATGTGGGGATATAAAAACCCTGGTAATCCTTCCTTGTATGTCTAGGTTCTTTCTATGAGTTCACTTGCTGCATTGCAGACCTATTTATTGCCCCTAAAGGAGATGCTTGACCGGGAGGGGGTGAGCGAGATCTCGATCAATAAACCAGGTGAGGTGTGGCTGGAGCTGCATGGCGATATGGTGCATGAAGAAGCGCCGGATCTGACGCTGGATCACCTAAAAGCCCTGGGGCGCTTGGTGGCGCAATCAACCAATCAGATGATTAGTGAGGAGCACCCGCTGCTTTCAGCGACTCTGCCGGAAGGCTATCGCATCCAGGTGGTGTTTCCCCCAGCGTGCGAAGTGGGGACTTGCGTGTTCTCGATTCGCAAACAGACGATTCTCGATTTGGATCTCGATAAATATGAGGAGCTCGGCGCGTTTGATGTCGGCACGATTAAGGAGGAGGAGAGCAAGAATAATGCGGAGCTTAAGAAGCTTTTAGAGGCGGATAAGATCAAGGAGTTTATCCGGCAGGCGATTATCACCAAGAAAAATATTATTGTGAGCGGGGGGACGTCTACGGGGAAGACGACGTTTATGAATGCGGTCTTAAAGGCGATCCCGAGCAGTGAGCGGATTATCACGGTGGAGGATGCGCGCGAGATTGATTTGGGCCATCACCCCAACCGGGTGCATTTGCTGGTGTCGAAAGGCGGCCAGGGACGCGCCAAGGTGACGACACAGGATCAGATTGAAGCATGTTTGCGTTTGCGCCCCGATCGTATTATAGTAGGGGAGCTACGTGGGGCGGAAGCATTCAGCTTTTTACGGGCGATTAACACGGGGCACCCGGGGTCGATCGCGACGCTGCATGCGGATACGCCCGAGCTGGCGATTGACCAGCTGATTTTGATGGTGATGCAGGCGGGGCTTGGTATGAACCGTGACGAGATCAAGCAATATATCCTCAATGTGATTGATGTTGTGGTACAGTTGCGGCGCGGGGAAAAAGGCCGTCGGTTTGTGTCGGATGTCTATTTTAAAGGCACGCAGCAGGCCGTTCTTTAGGCGATAATGTCTTAAGCCTCCTGCACTCCCACGCAGCAGTGATGGTAACGTAACGCGAGCGCTATGCAGGGACATCAGTTAAATAATTTTGTGGCCTTAGGGTTTGTGGTCGGTGGGATTTTTCTCATCTGCCTGTATCTTGGCGTGGTGGGATCGCTGGTGTGGATCTATGGCCGGGAATTTCCGATGGAGATGGCGATCTACCCCGATCAGGTGATTGCGACCTATAATAAGCAGCTGGAATATTGGCTTGAATATCGTGCGCAGCTTCCTGCGGATTATACCTGGTCGCTGTTTTTCCCGCTGGGCGGGGCGGCGGCGGCGTTTTTGTTCATTTTATTCATGGTGCGCGCGCCCTTACTGGATTTCCGGCCGTTTAAGCCGAAGGAAAAGATCCACGGGGATGCGAAATGGGCGAGTGAGGGTGAGATTCGCCGCGCCGGTTTGCGCAAAAAACAGGGGATGCTGCTTGGGCGCTATAAGGGTAAATATCTGATTGCCGATGGCTATCAGCATGCGCTGCTCTTTGCACCTACCGGGTCGGGTAAAGGTGTGGGGTTTGTGATCCCGAATCTGTTGTTCTGGGATGATTCGGTGGTGGTGCATGATATCAAGCTGGAGAACTTTGAGCTGACCAGCGGCTATCGCAGCAAGAAAATGGGGCAAAAAGTGTTCTTATGGAACCCGGCGAGCCCGGAGGGGATGAGCCACTGCTATAACCCACTGGATTGGGTGAGCACCAAGATGGGTCAGCAGGTGGATGATGTGCAGAAGATCGCCAATCTCCTGCTGCCGGAGCAGGAATTCTGGCAAAACGAAGCGCGGAGCTTGTTTTTGGGTGTGGTGCTCTATCTGCTGGCGGTGCCGGATAAGATCAAGAGCTTTGGCGAGGTGGTGCGTACGCTCAGAAGCGATGATGTGGTGTATAACCTGGCGGTGGTGCTGGATACGATCGGTAAGCAGATCCACCCGGTATCGTATATGAATATTGCGGCGTTTTTGCAGAAGGCGGATAAGGAGCGTTCTGGTGTGATTTCGACGCTGAACTCCTCGCTGGAATTATGGGCGAACCCGCTGATCGATGCGACCACGGCGCGCAGTGATTTTGACTTCAACCGCATCAAAAAAGAGAAGATGAGCGTGTATGTCGGCTTAACGCCGGATAATATCGACCGTTTGAAGCCGTTGATGCAGATTTTTTATCAGCAGGCGAGCGGGATTCTAACCAAGCATATGCCGCGGCCGGATGAGCCTTATGGTGTGATGTTCATGCTCGATGAGTTTCCGACCTTGGGCGATATGGAGCAGTTTAAGACAGGGATTGCGTATTTTCGTGGGTATAAGGTGCGGCTGTTTTTGATTATCCAAGATACCGAGCAGCTGAAAGGGATTTATGAAGAGGCGGGGATGAACTCGTTCCTCTCGAACGCAACCTATCGTATTACCTTTGCGGCGAATAATATCGAGACGGCGAATCTGATCTCGCAGCTAGTGGGGAATAAAACCGTGAAGCAGGTCTCGCGCAATACGCCGGTATTCTTGGATTTAAACCCAGCTTCGCGCTCGAAACACGTTTCAGAGGCGCAGCGCGCGCTGCTGCTGCCGCAGGAGGTGATTGGCCTGCCCGGTGATGAGCAGATTATTCTGGTGGAATCTTCGCCGCCGATTAAGACCAAGAAGATTTTCTACTATAAGGATCCTTTTTTCACCAAGCGCCTGTTGCCGCAATTGCCGGTGCCGACGCAGGAGCCGTTTGATGCGCGCAAGCATGAAGAGGAGCTGAAGGCGAAAAAAGAGGCGGAGAAAAAGGCGAAAGAGGAAGAAGAAGCCAAAAAGAATAAAAAATCGAAGAAAAACAAAGAGAAAGCCCCAGAAGAAGAGAGCGATGACGCGCGCGGCGAGGCGGCGCCTTAGGGGGTAGGATTTAGGATCTGGGGTTAAGGATTTAGTGGTTATATGTTTTTTTGCAGAGGTCTCGTACCTCTTTTTTT
>JANQQO010000194.1 GCA_028289305.1 Rickettsiales bacterium
ATGATGGAGTTTTATGAGCGTGTTTCTGGCTCACGTATGCATGCGGCCTATATCCGCCCTGGCGGTGTCTCACAAGACCTCCCTGGAGATCTGCTCGAAGACATTGTTTATTTTAACGAAAACTTCCCTGCCTTCATTGATGATATGGAGGGACTCCTCACCGAAAACCGCATTTTCAAACAGCGTATGGTCGATGTCGGCGTGGTTACCGCCACTGAAGCGCAGGATATGGGCTTCACCGGCCCGATGCTCCGCGCATCCGGCGTGGCGTGGGATCTGCGTAAATCCCAGCCATATGAAGTCTATGACCTCCTTGAGTTTGATATTCCGGTGGGCAAAAACGGCGATTGCTACGATCGCTACCTGGTGCGCGTTGAAGAAATGCGTCAATCGGTCAAAATCATCGAACAATGCATCAATAATATGCCAAGCGGTGCCTTCAAAACGGCGGATAGGAAAATCACCCCACCGCCGCGCGAAGAAATGAAGCGCTCGATGGAGGCGCTCATCCACCACTTCAAGCTCTACACCGAGGGCTATCACGTGCCTGCTGGCGAAGTGTATGCTGCGGTAGAAGCGCCAAAAGGCGAGTTCGGCGTCTATCTCGTTTCTGACGGCAGCAACAAGCCGTATCGCTGCCGTCTCCGTGCGCCCGGCTTCCCGCATCTGCAGGCGCTGGATTTCATGTCAAAAGGCCATCTGCTTGCTGATGTCGTTACCATCATCGGTAGCATGGATGTTGTGTTTGGGGAGATTGATCGATGAGTGCACGCACCCCAGCAAAAGACCAGCCAAAAGACTTCGCCTTCAACAAGGCCAATAGCGCTTTGGTAAAAGCTATCCTAAAGAAATACCCTAAAGGGCGTGAGCAAAGCGCGGTAATCCCGCTTTTAGACCTGGCCCAACGCCAGGTTGCAGAAGAAACCGACACCGCCGGCTGGGTCTCCATCGCCGCGATGAACACCATCGCCGATACCCTAGATATCCCCTATATCCGCGTTTATGAGGTCGCCACCTTCTATACCATGTTTAACTTAGCTCCCGTGGGTGAGCATTTCATTCAAGTCTGCCGCACCACGCCGTGTTGGCTTCGCGGTTCTGATAACCTCACCCAGACTTGCCTCAAAAAAGCAGGCACCAGCGCTTTGGGCGAAACCTCGGAGGATGGCAAATTTACCGTGGTGGAGGTGGAATGCCTCGGCGCCTGTGTTAACGCGCCCATGGTGCAAATTAACGATGATTACTACGAAGATCTGGATGCAGAAGCCATGGAGGGGTTGATGGATAAGCTCGCCGCTGGCAAAAAACCTACCATCGGCCCACAAATAGAGCGCCAGACCTCCGCCCCTGAAGGCGAGCTCACCAGCTTAAAAAAATATGTAGGAACAAAGAAACGTGCTTAAAGACGAAGACCGCATATTTACCAATCTCTACGGCCACCAGCCGTGGCAGCTCAAATCTGCCAAAAAACGTGGCGATTGGAAGGATACGAAAAAGCTCCTTGCCACCGGCGCAGACTCCATCATCACGCAGGTGAAAGAGTCAGGCTTGCGAGGCCGTGGTGGCGCTGGTTTCTCCACTGGTATGAAATGGTCATTCATGCCCAAAGAGCCGCCACGCGATAAGCAGGGTAATCCACGTCCCTCCTATCTCGTCATCAACGCAGATGAAAGTGAGCCCGGCACGTGTAAAGACCGTGATATCATCCGCCACGAGCCGCACAAGCTCTTAGAGGGTGCGTTGCTCGCAGGATTCGCCATGAATGCCGTAGCGGCGTATATCTATATCCGCGGTGAGTTTTACAATGAAGCGCAAACGCTCCAGGACGCGATCGATGAAGCCTATGACGCCGGTCTCATCGGTAAAGACGCCTGCAAATCAGGCTATGATTTTGATATATACCTCCATCGCGGCGCCGGCGCCTATATTTGCGGCGAAGAAACTGCTCTCCTAGAAAGTCTTGAAGGCAAAAAAGGCCAGCCCCGTCTTAAACCGCCGTTTCCTGCTAATGCTGGGCTTTATGGCTCTCCTACCACCGTCAATAATGTCGAAACCATTGCTGTCGTGCCAGAAATCCTTCGTCGCGGCGCCAAATGGTTCTGTGGCCTTGGCCGCCCCAATAATTCAGGCACCAAAGTGTTTTGCATCTCTGGTCACGTTAATAATCCCTGTAATGTTGAGGAAGAAATGGGCATCACCCTGCGCGAGCTGATCGATCGCCATGCTGGCGGCGTGCGTGGCGGGTGGGATAACCTCCTGGCGGTCATTCCCGGCGGTTCTTCAGTGCCGCTCATCCCCAAATCGGTGTGCGACACAGTCCATATGGATTTCGACTCCCTGCGCGACGTAAAATCCGGCCTCGGTACCGCCGCGGTCATTGTTATGGATAAAACCACCGACATCATCCAGGCGATCGAGCGCCTCAGCCATTTCTACATGCATGAATCCTGCGGTCAGTGTACGCCCTGCCGTGAAGGGGCTGGCTGGATGTGGCGCGTCATGAAGCGCATGGTCAAAGGCGATGCGACGATAGAGGAGATTGATAACCTGCTCGAAGTCACCTATCAAGTGGAGGGCCACACT
>JANQQO010000221.1 GCA_028289305.1 Rickettsiales bacterium
GCGGGTGTTCATCGCAACGACTTCGCGCAGCATAGCGGGCGACATGTTATCGAGCAGGAGCATGTCAGCACCGGCGTTTAGTGCTTCTTCGGCTTGGGCGACTGTGTCGCATTCAACTTCGATGCGGGTGGAGACTGGCGTGGCAGCGCGGGCTGCAGTGACGGCCTGGGTGATGCCGCCGCAGACGCTGATATGGTTATCTTTGATCAAGACGCCGTCATCAAGGCGCATGCGGTGATTGCGGCCGCCGCCGGTACGCACCGCGTATTTCTCTATCTCGCGCAGGCCTGGCGTGGTTTTACGCGTATCGAGAATGGCGGCCTGTGTGCCCTTAACGGCTTGGACGAATTTTTGCGTGAGTGTCGCAATGCCGCAACTATGCTGGAACAGGTTAAGCGCCACGCGTTCAACCGTGAGGATGGTGCGGACATCACCTTTTAAGGTGATGAGGCGGGTATGCGGTTCTACCGCAGCGCCATCGCGAATATGCGGTGTGATGGTGACTTTACCGCCGGTTTTTTGGATGAGCTGGTGGACGATCGGTATACCGCACACCACCACGGGCTCGCGGGCGATGAAAGCAAAGCTACCCGTGGCATCGGCAGGGATGGTGGATTGCGTGGTGATGTCTCCACGGCCGATATCCTCTGCCAGGCTCACGGAAATGATGCGGTCAATCTCGCGTAAATCGGGTTGCATTCTCACACCTTCGTTCTATACTCGTCGGCCTTTTTACATTAGGATAGACCTGACTACTTAATAATAAAGTATTCTGGCCTGGAAACACAAGTATTTTGGGGAAAAAGCTGTGCGTTGGACCGATGTTTATGACATAGCGATGGCACTGGAAGATGCTCATCCGGAGGCGGATAATGTGAATCTGCGCTATACCGATTTGCATGCCTGGGTGTTGGCGCTGGAAGGCTTTGAGGGCGCGCCGGATGCGTCGAATGAGAAGATCTTGGAAGCGATTCAGATGGCCTGGATCGCCGAGCGTGAGGAGTAACTATGGGGCGTAAGGCGGCATATGGGGCGAGAATCGCGCTAGTAATAGCGCTGGTGCCGTTACTCAGCGGGTGTTTTCTGCAGTTTAGCTTGGACAAGCTGCAGCACACTGAGCCGCAGGGTACGCCGTTTCATAAAGCGCTCACCGCGTTTTATCAGCAATATGCCGAAGCCGAGGCGAGGCAATATGACTGGGCGGATGCCGGGTATTTTGCGCGCAAAGGGCTGATCACCGCGCGTGGTGAGGATGTGATGCCAGAAGATCCTAAAGATTGGGATATTTCAGAGACGCAAATAGAGAACCTCAATAAAGCGCGGGGATGGTTGCTGGAAGCGGTAACGGAGCAGGCCAAGCGGGAAGATCCCGAAGTGGCAGCGCGTGCGTATTATTTTTATGATTGCTGGGTCGAGCAGCTGGAAGAGGATTGGCAAACGGAGCATATTTCTTCGTGTCGTGATACGTTTTTTGAGGTGTTGGATTATCTAACGGCGGATAAACAGCCGGTGAAAGAAAATGAGGTGGATGTGCCAGAAGTGCCGGATTCTGCACCATCGCCGGATGATATCACGATTGCACCAGAGGATTTTGAGGAAGTAGTGGCGGAAGATATTAATCCGGATGCGATTGTGGTGGAGGAATTTGAGGAAGTCGTGCAGGAAGAGGGCGCTGCGGCAGCAAAAGAGCCGGAATCGAGCAGCTCTTATGTGATCTTCTTTGACTTTGATAGTGCGGCGCTGAACCAGGATGCTTATGCCGTAGTGGGCGGTGTTGTCGGGCAATTGCAGGCCGAACAGAGTTATGAGGTGGTGGTACATGGGCATGCAGACCGGTCGGGTAATGCGGCATATAACCAGAAACTGTCTAAGCGGCGCGCAAATGCGGTAGGCAAAGCATTGGTGGAAAAAGGCCTGGACAGCAAGCATATTGTGATCTATGCCCATGGCGAAACCAAACCTCATATTACCACCGAAGACGGGGTGCGGCTGCAGGCCAATCGCCGGGTGGAAATTTATTTGCATTAGAATCGTAAGAGTTAGGATCTAGGATTAGGGGCGTGTTGTCCCTTCTTCTTAAACGGGGAGATATTGTTATGAGTAAAAAGAAAGCGACAAAGCGGGCGGGTGATACACCAACGCGTGAAGAGACCGAAGCGGCGGTGCGGACGCTGATTCGCTGGGCAGGCGATGACCCAGATCGGGAAGGGTTGTTGGATACGCCCAAGCGGGTGGCCAAAGCGTATGAGGAGTTTTTCTCTGGCTATGCGGCCGATCCGAAGGATATTTTGCAGCGCACCTTCACCGAGGTGGAGAATTATGACGAGATGGTGGTGCTGACCAATATTGATTTTTCCTCGCATTGCGAGCATCATATGGTACCGATTATTGGACGGGTGCATGTGGGCTATATTCCAACCAATCGCGTGGTGGGGATTAGCAAATTAGCGCGTATTGTGGAAGCCTATGCCAAGCGCTTGCAGATTCAGGAGAAGCTGACCTCGCAGATTGCCGCGGCGATTGACGAGGTGTTAAAGCCCAAAGGCGTGGGCGTGGTGGTGGAAGCGGCGCATCAATGTATGACCACACGCGGGGTGAAAAAGCCAGGCGTGCTGATGAAGACGAGCTGTATGAAGGGATTATTCCGCAAAGATGCGCGCACGCGCAAAGAGTTCTTGAACCTGATCACGTCTTGAGCTAATCGATAAAAGCATGGTTAACATGCGTCCCATTTTGCTGGTGATTGGTATCTTATTGGTGATACTTTCCGGCGCGATGGTGATTGCCGCGATTGCCGATGTGTTGGTGCGCAGCGATGATTGGAAAAACTTCATTACCTCGGCGTTTTTCACCGCATTTATTGGTGGCGGGCTGATTCTATCGAATCACCAGAAATCTGAAAATCTTTCGATTAAACAGGCATTTATTTTGACGGCCTTAAGCTGGGTGGCGCTGGTGGCGTTTTCGGCTTTGCCGTTTATGCTCTCGGAATTTGACATCAGCTATACCGATTCGTTTTTTGAGGCGATGTCAGGGCTGACGACGACGGGGGCGACGGTGTTAGTGGGGTTAGATACGATGCCGCCGGGGTTATTATTGTGGCGCTCGATGCTGCAATGGTTTGGCGGGATTGGGATTATTGTGATGGCGATGGCGGTGCTGCCGATGCTGAAAATTGGTGGGATGCAGCTGTTTCGCACCGAGAGTTCGGATAAGTCGGACAAGATTTTGCCGCGCGCGACGCAGATTTCCGGTGCGATTGGCGCGATTTATGTGTTGCTGACGATTCTGTGTGCGGTGGCGCTGTGGATGGCGGGGATGCCGGTGTTTGACGCGATTTGCCACGCGATGACGACGATTGCAACAGCGGGTTTTTCCACGCATGACGCTTCGATTGGCTATTTTGATAGCGTGGCGATTGAGGTGGTGATGACGGTGGGGATGTTGGCGGCGGCGATCCCATTTGTGCTGTATATCCAGGTGTTGCGTGGGCGTCCCTGGGCGCTATGGCGCGATACGCAGGTGCAGTGGTTCTTTGCGATTATTGTGCTGACAGTGATGTTTGCTACGTATTGGCTGCATCATCATAACCATCTGGAATTGTGGGAGGCGCTGCGATTGGCGTCGTTTAATGTGGTGTCGATTGTGACGACGTCGGGGTTTTCCTCCGCCGATTACAGCCAATGGGGGCCGTTTTTTGTGACGGCGATTTTCCTGCTTTCGGTGGTGGGGGGATGTACCGGCTCGACCACGGGGGGGATTAAGATTTTCCGCTATCAGGTGCTGTATGAAACCGCAAAAGTGCAGGTTTTCCGGCTGGTGCAGCCGCATGGCGTGTTCATGCCGCTGTTTAATCGCAAGCCGATCTCAGACGTGGTGAGCAGCTCAGTGTTGAGCTTTTTTATCCTATTCGCGTTTTGCTTTACGGTGCTGGCACTCTTGCTCTCGGCGACGGGGCTTGATTTTGTCACCAGCATGTCGGCGGCGGCCGCGAGTTTGGCGAATCTCGGCCCGGGCCTCGGGGATATTGTGGGGCCGGCGGGGAATTATAGCTCGCTATCAGATGCGGCGAAATGGCTGCTGACCGCGGGCATGCTGATTGGCCGGCTGGAGATCTTCACCGTGCTCATCCTGTTCTCGAATTATTTCTGGCGGAGCTAGGGTTTAGGAAGGGCTTTTGAGCCGTGCGCGATGAGTAGGCACAAAAAATCCCGCCAGAGCATAATAGCTCTGACGGGATAGTTTGGGTGCGTCACCCTTGTGTGTCATCCTTTGTTTTTGCAGGCTGAAGTTTTGAACCAATTGCACAGAACTGTTCTGCATTGCGTACATCAATTTCTGCAATCATTGAAGCGATAGTAACACCTATCTCTCCAAGTTTCTGCAGACCCTTTGCGATATATGCTATGCCTGCTAGTATTGTACTAACAATAACAAGCACTTCTGCGACGTGCCATAGACCAGCCACCATAAAGACGATGGAGGCAACAGCCAATAAAAAGGCCACGACTCCAAGCCATCTCCAGTAGGCCAGGATCTCGCCGTACTTCTGTTTAACTTCTTCCGCGATGTTTACCACGGGATTTTCCGTTATTCCCGCCATTTCCACACACTCCTTTCTAGAGTGTCTTAAGCGGCGTGTGCCGCAATGTAAAATCCAGAAACGGCACACGCCGTTCTCTACATAAATCAAAGACTATGATAAGTCAGTATTACTATAGCGGATTTCCCGCAACAAATCAACAAGTTTTTATGGTAGATAGCGGGAATGAATGCTGATATATCAGTAGGTTGGTTTTTTAGGAAATGGGCTATTATGGTGTCATCCCCGCGTAGGCGGGGATCTCTTTTGCAGATCGAGGCTGTGGAGAGGGAGATCCCCGCCTACGCGGGGATGACAAGTAGGAAGGCGTTACGTTGTGAATTGTTCTTTGAGGATGCGTTCTTCTAGGCTGTGGCCGGGGTCGAAGAGCAGATGGAGCGGGATATCGCGGGCCAGGGCGATGGTGACCGCGGTGATGTGTTCTACCTCGGTGAAGTCTGCCACGGCGTTGACCGGGCGTTTCTGCGCATTGATGATCTCAAAGCGGGTTTCGGCCTTGCTTGGCAATAGCGCACCGCGCCAGCGCCGCGGCCGGAACGGGCTGATGGGCGTGAGGGCGAGCGCCTCGGCTTTTAAGGGAATGATGGGACCGCCGAGCGAGGCGTTATAGGCGCTGCTGCCCGCAGGTGTGGCAACCAGCACGCCATCGCAGACCGTTTGCTCTAGCCGTGTATCGCCATCGATGATGACTTTAATACGCGCTGCTTGAGCAGTGTTACGCAGCAGCGAGACCTCGTTGATGGCAAGCAGGCGGTGCTCCTTGCCGTCTTCAGTGGTGGCAACCATCTGTAGTGGGTGGATGGTGGTGATCTGCGCGTCTTCAAGGCGATCGAGCAGATGCTCCTCCTGATAGGTGTTCATGAGAAAGCCGACCGTGCCGCAATTCATGCCGTAAATGGGGATGCCGTCTTCGATATGGCGGTGTAGCGTGTGGAGCATGAAGCCATCCCCGCCGAGCACGACGATGAGATCGACCGCAGCATCGGGCGTATCAGCGAGCGGAATGAGGTCATATTGCTTCAGCAGCGTCTCATAGGCATCCTGCGCGGCGTAGGATTTATTCGCCACGATGCCTATTTTCGTCTCTGGGCCGATCTGCGGTTTTTCGGTCATATCCTTATAAACGCGGGTTGTTTCGCCAGAGAGCATAGCGTGAAATCGCGGCGGCGTCTAGAGGACAGAGGACAGAAGACAGAAGTGGAGGAGCTGCAAGCGACGACTAGCGACCCAAGGCTTGCGACTGCAAGCCCGCCAATCGTTTGGCGAAAAGCCTTAGTGGCGTTTGAACGTTATTTATATAAAGCCAGCGCAGCCTTAAGCGGCGCATGAGCGTCATTTAAGGAGACAGAGGAGCCGAAGGCGGAGATGGAGTTTCTTGTGTATCTTGTTCGTATTACTTATATACACTTAACGCGAGTTATGGATAAGAGTGTGATGTGAATTGTTTTTCTGTCAACAGATTACGGCTTTTTGTCATGCTGAATTTATTTCAGCATCCACGGTGCATTTGCAACAGCTGTATCAGTTGATAAGTGGATCCTGAAACAAGTTCAGGATGACACTGGAAGTATACAGAGATGAGAGAGAATGGCGATTGTGTATTGGCTGATAGCGCTGTATTTGCGGCTGGTTTATGTGACCACGCGCTGGGAAGTGCGGGGGTTTGCGCCTATTGAGGCGGTGCTTGCGGCAAAAAAACCGGTGATTCTGGCGTTCTGGCATGGGCGCATGGCGATGATGCCGTTTTTCGCGCAGCATCCAGAACGTATCTATGTGATGATTTCGAAGCATCGTGATGGGGAGCTGATTGCGCGGGTGATGCAGTGTTTTAAGCTGCGCCTGGTGCGTGGCTCGAGCAATCGCCCGGCGAGCGACCCGAAAGGTGCGAAAGATCGCGGCGGGGCGGAGGCGTTGCGCGAGGCGCTGAAGCTGCTGAAGGCGGGGCATATGCTGGCA
>JANQQO010000235.1 GCA_028289305.1 Rickettsiales bacterium
TTCAATACCACTTTTCCCTACCTTAAAATCAGGCTGCGCTAATGCAGGGTTTCGCTCTACCTCCGCCTCTGCGGGAGCGCCGACATATCCTACTAAATGCACCATTGTTTGCCCTAGCGGATAATGCCGCATATGTACGTCTTCAATGGAAATGCCTGGCAGATCGGGTTTGGCTACCTCTATGGCAGATACTTCATCCCAGTTTAAGTGATCTTTGATAGCCACCGGGCGATAGCGTCCTTCTTTTGCCATCTTTTTTGCAATATGCACCATTTTCTCTTCTGATAAGCCGAGCATTTCTTGCATCACCTGCAAGATTGCTTCGTCATTCTCGGTTTCTGAGGTGTCAAACAACACGCGGAAATGCTTCTTGCTTTTGGCCAGCTCTACGCCATTGCGATCTAGAATGCGCCCACGCAAGGGTAGGACTGTTTGTAAGCGAATACGATTATCGTCAGATAGGGTTTTATATTCGCCAGAGCGTATAAGCTGCAGATAACCCAATCGCCCGGCCAACGCGGTCATTAGCGCTAGTTTTCCTCCAGTCAACAGGAGGGCTCGGCGTTCAAATCCTCGGGAACGTGTGAGCTGATCGCGCATAAAACCCTTTCACGCATCGGTAAGTGAATCTATGAGGAATAGTATATACCACCCACATCTGATGTATAGAGACCGTGTGTAGGTTTGTGGTATTTAGAGGTGTAAAAAATGCTCATGCACTGCATTACATAGCATGTGCAAGAAGGGATAAAATAACACAGAAAATATCCACTGCATGCCCATATTGCCTAAGGGTAGGGGCATATCAAAAAACAGTGAATGAATACCCCAGCTTAGCAAGGTGATGAATAGGGCGAATACGCTGAACACCGCCCATAACACCACGAATGTTTCTTTTACGAAATAGCGGCGCTGCGATACGACTAGCCACCAGAGTAATAAATACACTAAGGAAGACACGCCCAGAGGTGTTCCATAAGCCGCATCTTGCAATATGCCAAGCGCAAAGACGAACCATTTTGGCATTAAGCGCGGTATAAATAACGCCCAGTAAAACACCACCATCGCCACGGTGAGAGGCATAAATTCTGACATGCCAGGCAGGCGGAAATTCACCATGCTAAGAAGCAGCAATAAAAGCGCAAGCATTCCCGGTAGCATGAATCGGCCGGAAGCACTGGCGTAACGCGCGATATTGACCATAGTGATTATTGGCCGGGTTTATACGATACAATATTGACGTATTCTAAGCGTCCCCACTCCACGAAAGGCTCTAGGGTAACGCCCTTTTCAGATACTGTATGAATAGTGCCGACCGGTACGCCTGCAGGGAAGAATTTGCCATCACCGGAGGTGACAACGGTTTCTCCAGGCTGTACGCGGCTATCCAATGGCAGATGTGCCATAAGTGGAAACTGTGTGTTTGTACCAGTTAAAATTGCCCGCTCCCGGGTTTTATTGGTAATGACGGGCACGCGCGAGTTAATATCGGTCATCATCATAATGCGGCTGCTGTGATCGCCCACTTCGGTAATGCGTCCTACCAGCCCTTGTTCGTTCACAACCACCTGGCCTCTGGTGACATTATGCTCAGCGCCTGCATTGACTAGTGCCATACGCACATGATGGCCGCTATAGCCGCTAACAACGCGTGCAGTGGTATAGGATGTGGTGCCTTCTGGCACAAAAGAAAGCAATTGGCGTAGCTGAGTATTTTCCGCTTCCAGCTTGGCCACAACGGCTTGAATACGCATTAGACGTGCGTTCTCGCGCCGCAATAGTCTGTTTTCCTCATAAATAAAAATAGCCTCGCCTACACCTTCGGCGAGGGATGCGGCAGCAGTCACCGGGCTTGAAAGCACCGCTACTATAGGAGAGAGCACATCTGCGACCTGGGTGCGCACCTTGGTGATTGCAGGATTGCCTGATTTGCTAAACACAATCAGCGCAACAGCCGCTGCTAAAAAGAAAAGAAGCGTGGAGCGGTAAAATAAAACACGTAGGGGTAATACCGCTTGAGAAATCGTGATTCTTGGCGTTCTTCGACCGGCCATCCGCCAAAACCTTACTGTTACCAGCGCTTATGCGCTATAAATCAATATCTACTCTTGACTGTACACTAAGCAAGAGAAAAACGCAAATACCGATGTGAAAAAGGATTAATCTTGTTTGAATAATACGTGGCGGAATTTATTGAATTCCTCCAATACCTTACCCGTACCGCGCGCCACGCAGGTGAGTGGGTCATCTGCCACGAATACCGGTAGGCCAGTGGCTTTGCGAAGCACGAGATCCATATTACGCAATAAGGCCCCACCGCCGGTCATCACCACGCCTTTATCGACGATGTCAGAAGAGAGTTCTGGCGGAGTGCGTTCTAGCGCCACTTTCACCGCTTCCACAATTTGCGTGACGGGCTCAAGCAGGCTTTCTGCAATTTGATGTTCGGTGAGCTGAATTTCTTTTGGTACGCCATTAATCAGGTCACGGCCTTTAATTTCCATTGCCTCGCCATCCCCTTTTTTCGGTGGGCAGGCAGCACCAATCGTCTTTTTAATTTTCTCTGCGCTCGATTCACCGATCAGTAGGTTGTGATAGCGGCGAATATAGGAAATAATCGCTTCATCCATCATGTCGCCACCGACGCGCACTGAGCGCGCATAGACGATACCACCCAGAGAGAGAACCGCCACCTCGGTCGTACCACCGCCAATATCCACAATCATGGAGCCAGTGGGTTCTGTAACCGGCAGGCCTGCGCCAATCGCTGCTGCCATCGGCTCTTCAATCAAATACACATCGCGTGCACCGGCACTTTCTGCGGCATCCTGAATCGCACGGCGTTCCACCGGCGTTGAGCCAGAAGGCACACAGACCACAATCAGCGGGCCAGTAAAGCTTTTACGATCATGCACGGTTTGGATGAAGTGCTTGATCATTTCTTCAGCACCCTTGAAATCAGCGATCACCCCATCTTTCAGTGGGCGAATTGCCATAATCTCTGATGGCGTACGCCCCAGCATCAGCTTCGCTTCATTCCCAAACGCGTAGGGCACCATGCTTCCATTGCTGTGTGCTAAGGCCACTACGGAAGGTTCGTTCAACACCACGCCACGTCCTTGTACATATACCAACGTATTCGCGGTACCTAAATCAATGGCCATATCCGAGGAAAACACTGCAAACAGCTTAGAAAACATGTTTCATCACACTCCTGTGTTATTTTCTTTTAACGTGCTACGCTCCGGCGTCATCTTCTTTTCATACGCGCGCAATTTGTTCAATGCAACAATATAGGCATAGGCGGACGCTAAAATTGTGTCCGTATCGGCTCCGGAACCATTGATTAACACCCCACCTTCACCTTCCAAACGCACGCTCACCTCGGCTTGCGCGTCGATGCCACCTGTTACAGCATTCACTTTATAATAATCCAGCCGCGCTTGGTGCGGCACCAATGCGCGTATCGCTTTAAATACCGCATCAACGGGACCATCGCCTTCCGTGTCTGCCTCTTTTTCAGTGCCATTTACTTCCAGTGTCACACGCGCTTTCGCTGTTTCGGAGCCGCAATGCACATCCACTGCCACCACTTTCACGCCATCTTCTCCGTGGATCAGCTGGCTATCCACCAAGGCGATGATGTCATCATCGTAAATCTTCTTCTTTTTATCCGCGAGCGCCTTAAATCGGCTAAACGCATCCTCAAAGGCGTTATCTCCAAGATTAAAGCCTAATTCCGTCAATTTATCTTTAAACGCATGCCGGCCGGAATGCTTACCCAGCACTAAAGTGGATTTATTAAGCCCCACCGATTCCGGTGTCATAATTTCATAGGTGGAGGCGTTCTTCAGCATGCCATCTTGGTGAATGCCTGATTCGTGGGCGAAGGCGTTCGCCCCCACAATCGCCTTGTTATTCTGCACCACAAACCCGGTAATGTTAGAGACCAGCTTGGAGGCGCGCATAATCTGCGTGGTATCAATACCAGTGGAGTAGGGCATAAAATCCTGCCGAGTTTTAATCGCCATCACCACTTCTTCCATCGCCGTATTGCCCGCACGTTCGCCAATGCCGTTCACGGTACATTCAATCTGGCGCGCGCCGGCGTGCACTGCAGCTAAGGAATTGGCCACCGCCAGCCCCAAATCGTTATGGCAATGCACCGAGATCACGGCTTTATCGATATTTGGCACGCGATTTTTAATCTGCGTAATCATTTCCGCGAATTCTTGCGGCAGGATATACCCTACCGTATCAGGGATATTGACCGTCCGTGCACCGGCGTCGATTGCCAGCTCAATCGCCTTGCAGAGGAAATCCGTCTCGCTACGCGTGGCATCCATGCCAGACCACTCCACGTCATCACAATGCTTTCGTGCTAGGCTGACACTCTCGGTGATGGCTTCCAGCACTTCTTCTGGCGTCACCTTCAATTGATGCTCAATATGAATCGGGCTGGTGGAAATAAAGGTATGGATACGCGGATTCTTCGCCGTTTTTAAGGCCTCTGCCGCACGCTCGATATCGGCAGACTTTGCGCGGGCTAAGCTACACACGCGCGCTTCTTTCACGCGCTCACCCACGCGCTTTACGGCTTCAAAATCGCCTTCTGATGCGATGGCGAAGCCGGCCTCAATAATATCCACGCCCATATGGTCTAACACCTCGGCGATCAGGAGTTTTTCTTCCAGGTTCATGGTAGCACCCGGTGATTGCTCTCCGTCACGTAACGTGGTGTCAAAAATAAGCACCTTATCTGAGGGGGCGCCCTCAGTATGTGTTTTGTCCTCAGCCATCTTTAAGATTCTCCAGAAAAGGCGTGAAGCGCATTATATACTTTGTTTTTGGCGTGGGCTATAGTAAATTCGCTCCCTCTCTACATCGATACGGCAATATGCGTTTTTTTCTACCCACGCCACGTTCGCTCTATAGTCGCTTCCTCCTCATCATGGTGATTCCCATGGTGTTGCTGCAAGCTGTGGCGACCTATATCTTTTATGAACGCCATTGGGATAGCGTCAGCCGTAATACTTCTGCGAGTTTGACGGGTGAAATCGCTATCTTGGTCCGCACAGTATTAGATGGGGAGGAAAAGCCTGAGAATCAAGCGCTACTCACACAATTTCATGATCAGCTCAGCCTTTCCTATGCGTTTGTAGAAGATGGTGCGTCATATGCACAGCAAACGTCCCGTCGTACCAAGTTTTCCTATTTTGAAGAGGCGTTGCAGGAAGAATTTGCAGATGCGGAGGCCATTTACATTTCTGATCGTACTAACGGTTCAGAAGTGACAATTGCGCTCGTGCTCTCGGAGGGCGTGCTAGAAATTACCGCGCCACGCAAGCGTTTGGCGAATCCCACCACCTATATTTTTGTGATGTGGATGGTGGGCACGGGTGCGGTGTTGCTGCTGATCGCAATGCTATTTCTACGTAACCAAATTCGTGCGATTACCCGGCTGGCTAAAGCCGCAGAGCGCTTTGGTAAAGGAGAAGAAATCACGTTTAAGCCGCAAGGTGCAATGGAAGTGCGGCAAGCGGGCAGGGCGTTTATTGATATGCGTGAGCGCATTAAGCGCCAGATTCGCCAGCGTACCGAGATGCTTGCCGGTGTCTCGCATGATTTACGTACACCGCTTACCCGCATGAAGCTCCAGCTAAAACTACTACCCGCCTCGCCGGAGACCGAAGCGTTGCAGCATGATATTGATGATATGGAAACAATGGTGGAGGGATATCTGGATTTTGCGCGTGGGGGCGGCAAGGCACACACGGAAATCACCTCGCTTCCCCAATTGCTCCATAAAGTGGTTGATGGGTATAGTGAGGATCAGGAGCGCATCGCATTAGTGGTATCAGAAGATATCACCTTGCCGCTGCGCCGTCAGGCCTTTCGCCGCTGCGTCACTAATCTTATCAATAACGCACTTACTTATGCCAAGCACATTACGATTCATAGTGAGGTATGCGACAACCATGTGCATTTGTTTCTGGATGATGATGGGCCGGGCATTCCTGAGGAAAATCGGGAAAATGTGTTTATGCCCTTCTTCCGCTTAGAAGGGTCACGGAATCCGAATACAGGTGGGGTAGGGCTCGGCTTATCGATCGCGCAGGATATCGTGTTGCAACACGGTGGAGAGATTCGTTTAGGAGAAAGCCCAAAGCAAGGCCTGCGTGTACATATCACTTTGCCGCTCTAGCCATAAAAAAAAGCCGCCCCACCAATAAGCAGGACGGCTTCGTATAGCGTTTAAAAAAACGAACTGCTAATTACGCAGCGTTCTTTTGATTTGCTTTAGCGAATTGGCTTACGCTCTCGGAAAGCTGCTTGCCCAGAAGCTCGAAAGCTTCGCTGTTGGACTTTGCACTCATTTCCAAGATTTCGCGTGAATTAGCCAGAGAAGATTCAAACAAACCCTTCGCATACTCAACTTGCTTAGCAATGCTTGTTTCTGGGTTTTTAGAACCTGCAACTTGCTTGAAGAGCTCAATAGCTTCTTCTGCATTTTTCTGGGCCAATTCTACCTGGCGACGCGTAGCAGCTTGTGCGCCTTCAGCGATGATCTGATTAGCAGCGGCGAATGCTTCCACACCCTGACGCGTTGCTTCAAAAGATTCTTTCGCAGAAGGGAACTGCAACGTGTTCCATGCCTTAAACGCCTCAGCAAAAGGATTGTTACCTTGTGCCATGACATGCACCTCCTAAGTTGGTTAAACGTGTTGTGCACTGCATATATGCTATAAAGCGAAGCATTTGTCAAGGGTTTTTGTGCAACGCACCAAAATAGGTCAGTACGCGCTTCTTTTTATACACCCTTATTTTTAGGCGTGGTGCACTGCACCAAATACGGCTCTATGACCCAGCCAATTCCTTCGAGCGTGCTTCTGCTGATTGCATGGTTTCTTTTAGCAGCTTCTCTAGACCGTTCTCTCCTGCAAGCACGTTCATTGCGGCCTCTGTGGTGCCACCTGGACTGGTGACGCGTTGTCGCCATGTGTCTACGGATTCTGGTGACATCATTGCCATACGCGCGCTACCGCGCACAGTCTCATAGGCAAGCGCCTTTGCTAGATCTTCATCCAAGCCGGAGGCGGTAGCTACCTTAATGAGGCATTCGATAAAATAAAATACATAGGCCGGTCCGCTTCCAGAAAGGGCGGTTACAGGGTCTAGCAACGCTTCATCCTCTACCCAATAGACATGCCCAACTGCCTCTAATAGCGTGTCAGCAATATGTTTTTCTTTATCGGTTACATGCGCGTTTGGTACCACCACTGTAGCGCTATTGCCGATAAGCGCCGGCAGATTGGGCATAGCACGTGCAATAGCGGTATCCTCTCCTAGATGTGATTCTAAGAAGCCTAACGTTTTGCCCGCGGCAATTGAGATAAATATCGTTTCTTTCCAATTGCGCGCTTTATACTGTGGTAATGCCTCTTCCATCCATTGCGGCTTTATTGCAAAGAACACGACATCGGGCACATAGTCTTGCGGTGTATCTTCCAGCCGTTCATAGAGCTCTATGCCGGCCTTGATAAACGATTTGCGTTTTTCGGATTCTTTTTCTTCATTCAGCAAATTAGGATCGATAATGCTGACATCTTTTAGATTCATCTTTTCGCCATTCCAGCCATTCAGCAAGGCGCTGCCCATGTTACCACACCCAACAAGCAGTATTTTATTTCCTCGAATCATGCCTTAGCTTCCTTTCTTCTTAGCCGTTTTTTTTGCAGTTTTTACGCGTGAGGTTGATTTTTTAACCGTGCCTGTTTGAAGCTGTTTTTCCAGCGCTGCAACGCGTTTTTCCAAATTCTCTTGCGCCTCCCGTGCCGCTACCGCCACGGCCTTTATAGCATCAAATTCTTCCCGGCTTACCATATCCATGCGGGAGAGCATTTGCTGCACTTGATTGTGCAAGCGCTGCTCCACCTCACGTTTCATTTCTGCGGCGGTTCCCATGGCGCTACCAGCGATTTTAGCCATGTCATCAAAAAACTGCTTATCCGATTGCATCACACTCCTCTTTAGCTTATTACTATTAGTGAATATGCGTGCCCTACTATACAGCGCAAATCCCACAATGAAAACAATGGATGTTGTTCGATGATCGTAATTACTGGTGGTGCCGGCTTTATTGGGTCTAATCTTGTGGCATCACTATTGAATGATGGTTATCACGATATCGTGATTTGTGACCATTTTGGCAGTGATGATAAATGGCGCAACCTATCTAAGCACGAATTCTCCAAAGTGGTGCCTCCGGAAGAATTGCTGACATATCTAGAGCAGTATAAAGATGAGGTGGAAATCGTTTATCACCTTGGTGCTATTTCTTCCACCACTGAGACAGATGTGGACCGTATCTTGGGGATTAACTTCACTTTTTCCGTAGAGTTGTGGAAGTGGTGTACGGCCAATGGTGCGCGTTTTATCTATGCCTCGTCTGCAGCTACTTATGGCGATGGCTTGCAAGGCTTTGATGATAGCGACGATGTGGATTATATCGCCTCACTCCGGCCTATGAACCCATATGGGTGGAGCAAGAATCTGTTTGACCTGCGCGCAGCGCGCAAAAAACAGCAGCAGGCTGCTGTGCCGCCGCAATGGGCAGGCCTTAAGTTTTTCAACGCTTACGGCCCCAACGAATACCACAAAGGTGAGCAGATGAGTGTGTTACGCCAGATTTTCCCGCATGCGGAGAAAAATCGTCCGGTGCGCCTCTTCAAATCCCAGAATGGTGAATATAAAGATGGCGAACAGAAGCGCGATTTCATCTATGTTAAAGATTGCTGCGATGTCATGGTGTGGCTGTATAAAAATCCTAATGTAAGCGGCATTTTTAACGTAGGCACGGGCGGTGCCCGCACCTTTAACGACCTTGCTGCTGCACTGTTTGAGAGTTTGGGCCATTCTGAACCGCGCATTGATTACATCGATATGCCGGTAGAGATTGTGGACAAATACCAATATGTCACCGAAGCGAATATGGATAAGCTGCGTGCCGCTGGGTACGATAAGCCATCTACTTCCTTGGAGGATGGGGTGGAAGATTATATCAAGCACTATCTGAACACCGACGACCCTTACCGCTAGGTGCTTTCATGCTCACCACATTTGCCCTTCCTTCTCTTGCTATCGCCTTTCCAAACATAGACCCCATTCTGCTAGAAATCGGGCCTTTTTCTGTGAGATGGTATTCGCTCAGCTATGTGGCGGGCATTCTGCTTGGTTGGTGGTATCTGCATAAGCTAAACGCGTTTGAGCCACCGGCGCTCTCGCAAAAAGCGCTGGATGACATTATGATCTGGGCCATTTTTGGCGTGATTCTTGGCGGCAGGCTTGGCTATGTGGCGTTTTATAATCTGGAGTATTTTCTGGCGCATCCCAATGAGATTATTCAGGTCTGGAAAGGCGGGATGTCATTCCATGGTGGCTTGATCGGCGTTATTCTGGCGATCTATCTCATGTGTCTGCGCAATAAGATTGCATTCTGGCCGGTGATGGATCGCGTTGCCTGTGTCACGCCTATAGGTCTATTCCTCGGCCGCGTTGCGAATTTCATCAATGGCGAACTATATGGCCGGGTCACAGACATGCCCTGGGGCATGATTTTTCCCGGCGACCCGTTTGCACGCCATCCGAGCCAGCTCTATGAGGCGGTGTTAGAGGGGCTTGTTCTATTCATTATTCTTTCCATTGCTGTCAGAAAATCGTCCATACGCTTGAAACCGGCCATGCTTTCTGGCATCTTCCTGATCGGATATGGCGTTGCGCGCAGTACGGCTGAAATATTCCGTGAGCCAGATGCGCATCTGGGCTTTATCATTGGTGAACTCACAATGGGGCAGGTTTTATGCATTCCCATGATTCTTCTTGGCGTCGTATTGATGCTGTACAGTCGGATGCGCCATCGCGCGTGAGTATCGCTGCGGCTTTAAAGGAACAGATCGCCGATACAGGCCCGTTGACTATCGCAGCGTTTATGGAGCGCTGTAATGCACATTACTATGCGGAAAACACGCCCTTTGGTACAGAAGGAGATTTCATCACCGCGCCAGAAATCAGCCAGGTCTTTGGCGAGCTGATCGGCATTTGGTGTGTGCAGCAATGGCAGGCGCTGGGCGTCCCATCTGCGCTCCATCTCGTGGAGTGTGGGCCTGGGCGCGGCACCTTGATGCACGATCTGCTGCGCGGTACGCAGCACATACAAGGCTTTCACCAAAGCCTCACCATCCATCTGGTGGAAAACAGTCCTACGCTGCAAGAACAACAGCGCACGCTGTTGCAGGGTACTGACATACCGATCCAGTGGCACGATAGCATTGATTCCATTCCGCCTGGCCCGGCACTTGTTGTGGCCAATGAGTTTTTTGATGCACTGCCCACGCACCAGTTCCAATACACCCAAGACAGATGGCAGGAGCGCTGTCTGACCTATGAAGAGGGCCAGTTCTGTTTTACCCTATCACTGCCCTCTATCTCTATTCCGGAGGATCTTCCGCCGGTAGAGGAGGGCGCTATTCTCGAGATAAGTCCCGCGCGGGAAGCGGTGATGCAGCGCTGCGCCCACCATCTGGCTGAACACGGCGGGGCATCGCTCATCATTGATTATGGGTATACCGCACCACCTCTTGCCGACACGCTGCAGGCGGTGTGCCAGCATCGCTATCACCCTGTGCTAGAGGCGCCAGGGGCAGCAGATCTTACCACGCATGTTGATTTTACCGCGCTTAAAAACGCGGCAGAGCAGGCGGGTTGCCGTGCCTGTGGCCCCATCACCCAGGCGGATTTCCTAACCCAGATGGGTATTGAGCTACGCATGCAGCAGCTTGTGCAACAGGCCTCTCCTCAACAGAAACAGATGCTTACTGGCGCGCTTAAGCGCCTCACGCATCCAGAGCAGATGGGTACGCTTTTCCGCTGCCTTGCCATCACCCACATGGATATGCCCGCACCTTATGCCTTCACCGAATAAATATAGCTGCGCTGTGCTGGAGGCGCTGCCCACAGTCGCGCATGGTTTTTTCGGCCGCCAGGGTGGGGTGAGCAGCGGCATCTATGATTCGCTTAACTGCGCCCTTGGCTCCGATGATGCGCCAGAAAACATCGCGCAGAATCGTGAGCGCGTGCTGCAGGCGCTGTGCAATGGCGCAAAAGCAGAGTTACGCACGCTCTATCAATGCCACAGCGCAGAGATTGTCACCCTCACCGATGCGGCCACACCCACGCACACCACCCAAGCGGATGCACTGGTCACCACGCTGCCGCATCTCGCCCTTGGCATTTTGACGGCTGATTGCGCGCCGATACTCCTTGCTGATACGAATAATTCTGTGATTGCCGCCGCGCATGCGGGGTGGAAGGGCGCGTTTTCTGGCGTGATTGAGAACACGATTGCTGCCATGCAGCGCCTTGGCGCTGCGCCAGAAACGCTGATCGCCTGCATCGGCCCGTGCATCCACCAGGCATCGTATGAAGTCGGTGAAGAATTCCGCACACGGTTCTTAGAGCAACATCCTGAGAACGCACAATATTTCATTCCTGGCGAAGGGGGGAAGTGGTATTACGACCTGCCGAGCTATATTGCCGTGCGTCTTGTGGCGGCCGGCCTCACCCAGGTGCACCAAATCGCCCACGATACGCAAGCCAATGAAGCAGATTTCTTCAGCTATCGCCGCAGCACCCTGCGCGATGAACCTGATTACGGCCGCCAGCTCTCGGTGATTATGTTGGAAAATAGCAGCTAACCCCCACACATCCACGCTTTCCGGTTAAGGCAAGCTTGCCTAAAATCGCAAAATCGTGCGTTATACCTAAGGAATTTGCTGCTGAAGAGGACTTTATCCTAGCAGAATTTTACATCAAAGTAAAGTACAACGCGATTCCCCGTAAAATAAATATTTTAGCCGTTGACGGCACAAGCGTGGTTCTGTTATAGAGCAAAGATGTGGTGTATGTAGTATGCCTGGTATATGAAAACAACAAGATATTGTGGTTTTATAGATTGTGGTTTTCATCGTGCTACGCTCCCAGGCAGTTCGCAAAAACCAACATAAGGAGATGGCATAGTGACTAAGGTAAAGTTTCCGACGAAACGTCCAGGTAGGGCGGCCGCTATTCCGAGTCACCTACCGAGTAAACCCTCAAGTAAAGTAAAAATGGCGAAGAAGTTCACGCCGCTTTCCCAGCAGGTGGAAGAGCTGAAATCCGAGGTGGAACTGCTTACTTCCTATTCTTCGGATACGATCTATCGCTTGCGATTTGATACGATGGCGTATGATTATATCAGCCCTTCCGTTGCTAAGTTGCTCGGTTTCTCTGCGAAGGAGATGCGTGCGATCAATTTCCGCTCGCTGATTTTGGAAACCCGTATGGTCACCAGCGGCATGCGCAGCCTGAAATCCTTCGATGATTTAGAGCAGAAGCGCAAAGCCGGTGATGTCAGCAAGTGGCAGGCTGATTATCTGATGCGCACCAAGGATGGACGCAAGATTTGGGTATCTGACGTATCTTACCCTTGGTTTGATATGCATGGGAACATTGTCGGCTCTGTAGGCTCGCTGCGCGATATCACCGAGCGCGTAGTAGCCGAAGACGAGGTGCGTGAGGAGCTTTCCAAAATCGCTAATACCGATGCGCTAACAGGGCTCACCAATCGCCGCGCGTTTTTTGATGAGCTGGAGCGCGAGATTCGCCGCGTGCAGCGCACCAATATGGATGTATCGATGCTATTGCTCGATATCGACCACTTTAAAGGCATCAACGATAGCTATGGCCATGATATTGGCGACCGGGTGCTGGTGGAAGTGGGGCAGATTATCCTCTCCTGCTTGCGGGAAACGGATATGGCATCGCGCATTGGCGGTGAGGAATTCGCCGTGCTGCTGCCCGATACGCCGGCAGATGGCGCCTATTGGGTGGCGGAGCGCATTCGTATGCAGGTGATGAAGCATGATTTCCAATCTGGCAGTGATGCTAAGCCCGTGTCATGCACCGTGTCAATTGGCGTGTCTTCTGCAGCGATGGGCGATGAGATTGATGCGTCAGGCCTCTATAAAGTTGCCGATACCCGGCTCTATATTGCCAAAAACACCGGGCGCAATCAGGTTTCCGTCGACGAAATCCTACACACGCACTAAATTTTTTCTTAAACCTGTCCTAAATTGCGCAGTTTGACCTTAGGGTGGATTTCATTTTGCGACATCACCACCGTGGCGGGGCGGAAGCGCTCAACAATCGCACGCACATAGGGGCGGACGATCGGGCTGGTGAGCAACACCGGCGACTCACCCTTCACCGCGTGCTCTTCAAACACTTCACGCACGCGCTGAATAAAGTCCTGCAACTTAGTGGGCTGCATGGCGAGTTGCTTCTCTTCGCCATCTCCTACCAGGCTTTCAGCAAAGCTTTGCTCCCATTCCGGTGAGAGCGAAACGAGTGTGATCAGCCCCTCATCATTCGCCTGCGCGTAGCTAATCTGGCGGTTCATGCGGCTGCGCACATGCTCGCTCATCAGGGTGAGGTTATTGGTGGAGCGGCTGCTTTCTGCCAGCGCTTCGATAATCGTCGGTAGATCACGTATCGATACATGCTCCGCCAGCAGATTCTGCAGCACGCGTTGTAGCGTTGTCACCGACACTTGTGATGGAACCGTATCCTCCAGCAGTTTTTTATGCTGCTCACCGAGTTTATCCAGCAAGCTCTGTGTTTCTGAATAAGAAAGCAGCTCAGAGATATTTTCCTTAATGATTTCGGTGAGATGCGTGGTGATCACCGTGGGCGGATCCACCACAGTATAATTTTTAAACAGTGCTTCCTCGCGCGCCGTTTCTGCTACCCATTTTGCTGCTAGGCCAAAGGTCGGTTCGGTCGTATCCTCGCCCGGCAGGGAAATCGCCCCGCCTTTCGGATCCATCACCAGCAGCATATCCGGCCGCACTTCACCACGGCCGCATTCAATATCCTTCACCTTTAATAGATAGGTATTCGCCGGCAGCTGCATATTATCTTGAATGCGCACAGACGGCATCACAAAGCCCAAATCTTTCGCTAATTGTTTGCGCAGTGCCTTAATTTGGTCGGTAAGGCGGTGGCCTTTTTGGTAATTAATCAGCGGCAATAGCCCATAGCCCAGCTCCAGCTTCAAACTATCGATCTCCAATGTCTTATCGATTGGCTCCTCGCCTTCTGCTTTTTCTGCCTCCTCACCCTCCAAGGCTTGCTGCTGCTCTTGCACCGCATCAAGCTCTTTTTTCTGCGCCTTGTAGAGCATCCAGCTGATACCTCCAGTGACAGCAGAAAGTGCGAGGAAGGGCGCGGCAGGCAGGGCAGGCATCAGTCCCATGAAGAATAATAACCCGCTGGTAACCCCCATGGTTTGCGGGAAGCGTCCGATTTGCCCAAAAATCGCCTTATCCGTTGCACCCAGAATGCCGGATTTACTCACCAGCAAACCAGCAGAGGTGGAGACAACCAGCGCAGGAATTTGTGATACCAGCCCGTCGCCCACTGTCAGCAAAGTGTAGGTCTCTAGCGCCTGCGAAAACGTTAGATCGCGCTGTACCACGCCAATAATGATGCCAGCAACAAAGTTCACAAAGGTGATGAGCAGTCCGGCAATCGCATCGCCGCGCACGAACTTGCTCGCACCATCCATGGCGCCGAAGAAGGAGTTTTCTTCCTCTAATTCTTTGCGCCGCGCTTTAGCGGTGTCTTCATCAATCAGCCCCGCAGAAAGATCCGCATCAATCGCCATTTGTTTACCAGGCATGGCGTCTAAGTTAAAACGGGCGGAGACTTCAGCGATACGCCCAGAACCCTTGGTGATCACCACAAAATTAATGATGGTGAGGATCAGGAAGATAATCGCGCCAATCATCACCGAGCCGCCCATCACAAAACTACCAAAGGCTTCAATCACATGCCCGGCAGCATCAGTTCCCGTGTGGCCCTCCGCTAGGATGAGGCGCGTGGAAGCAATATTTAGCGAAAGACGCAAAATTGCCGCAATTAGCAAGATGGTGGGGAAGGAGTTAAAATCCAACGAGCGTCGGATAAATAGCACATTCATCAGAATCAATACCGAGAAGGTGATAGAGATGCTGAGCAGCAAATCCAATAACCCGGTCGGTACTGGGAATAGCAATACGGCCAAAATGGCCAACACGCCCAGAGCAAAAACAATATCGGTATGCCCGCTTAACGCGGTCAGCTTGCCCGTAAGCCAAGAAACGGAGCTTCCTCCCTCATTGGCAGCGGCAGGTGTTGGTGCTTGAGCGGCTTCCTCTGCCATGGCTTACCTCATATTATGCAAGCTGTTCCCGTTCATCTTGCTCGTCTGAATAACGCTTCAGCTTATTGCGCAAGGTACGAATCGAAATGCCTAAGATATTCGCCGCATGCGTACGATTGCCGAGGCAATGGTCCAGCGTGCTCATGATCAATTCTTTTTCCACGCTCTCCATGCTGCGCCCAACAAATTGGGAAATATCCACCGTACCTTGTGCGTCATCACCCGCATTACCTTGTGCATCAGGCAACACGATATGCTCAGGCTCAATGCTGGTATCGCTCGCCAGCAGTACAGCACGGTGCATCGTGTTTTCCATCTCGCGCACATTTCCCGGCCAGCTATAGTTTTTAAGATGCTCTAATGCGGCATCAGAAAGCGTTTTAGCAGGCAGGCCATTCGCTTCGGTATATTTCTTGATGAAATGTTCCGCAAACAGGGCAATATCCTCGGGACGCTCGCGCAGTGCTGGCAAATGCAAATGGATAATATTCAGGCGGAAAAATAGATCTTCACGGAAATTGCCGTTCTTTATCTCTTCTTGCAGATCGCGGTTGCTCGTGGCGATAATACGTAAATCCAGCTTGATCGGCTTGGTGCCGCCCACGCGATCAATCTCCTGCTCTTGAATCGCACGCAGCAGCTTGGCTTGCAGCCGCATATCCATCTCACTGATCTCATCAAGCAAGAGCGTGCCGTTATTCGCCTCCTCAAATTTTCCCACACGCCGCGTGAGTGCTCCAGTAAACGCGCCACGCTCATGGCCGAACATTTCTGACTCTAAGAGATTCTCTGGGATTGCCGCGCAGTTCACGGAGATAAACGGATGCGAGGCCCGTTTGCTGTTTTGGTGAATAAAACGCGCCATCACTTCCTTCCCTGTGCCAGATTCGCCGGTGATCAGCACATTGGCATCGGAAGGCGCGATTTGCTTGGCCATATCGACCAGCGTTTTCATCGCTGCAGAAGCATAAATAATCGCGTCAGATTCTTCTGTAATCGCTTCTAGCACCGCCGCGATCAGCGCTTCATCTGGGGGCAGGGGGATGTATTCTTTGGCACCAGATTTAATAGCATTTGCTGCTGCAGTACTATCTGCATCAAACCCAAAGCCTACAACAGGGATGGCGATGTGTTCACGTTCCAGATCGGCCACGAGCTTTTTAATATCCAGCGACACGTCTATCAAAATAAGATCCGCACCCTTGCCAGAGCAGAGTAGGGTGATCGCCGCATCTGTATCAGGAGCCTGGGTAACGCCCGCACCACGCGATTGCGCCATTTTGCTCGCAAGGTCCAGGTGCCGCTCGGGCTTGCCGATAATCAATAGTCGCATTTATGTCGTTCCCAATTCTAATGGCTTATCAAAGCCAGCTGCCCATATCAGGGCGTCTCTTAAGAAAAATATTTCACCCGCCGCGATGGTGGCAGCAGGGCGTTTAGTAGCATTTCCAGCCGCCGCGGATTTTCCTTCTTCCCAATCGAGGAGACCGCCACGGTGTAAATATTCATAATCATCATTTCTTCTTGCGAGTTACGCTCTAGCTTGGAGGCGAGCGGCGCAAAAAACATATACGCCAAAATAGCGCCATATAATGTCGTCAGCAGTGCTAACGCCATCGCAGGACCAATATTAGAAGGGTCATCAAGATTGCCCAGCATCTGCACCAACCCAATCAACGTACCAATCAACCCCATTGCCGGCGAAATTTCGGATGCTTTACGCAAAATCGAGGCGCCCTTGCGGTGGCGCTCCAGCATTGCCTCCATCTCTTCACGCATCATGCGTTCGGCCTCTTCATGCGGAATGCCATCAATCACAAAATATAATCCTTTGCGGAAAAAACTGTTACGGTTCAGCAAATCATGATGTTTCTGCAGGCCAAGCAATCCTTTTTTGCGCGCTACTTCAGCCACTTCTAGGGAATTGTTTGCGGATCGGCTTGGGTTTTCGGAAGGGTAGAATATGGTGCGGATTAAAAGCTTAATCATGCGCAGAAATTCTGAAAAGGTGAAACACGCAATCGTCAAGACGCAGGTGCCACCGACAACAATGAGGAAAGATTTTGTATCCAAGAAAGGCAGAATATCGCCGCCAAGGGATATCGCCATGACAACAAGGCTGAATGCTGCGGCGATACCAATAAAGGTAGAGAAATCAGTTATAAATGAGTGTCTCATCTATTATTCTCAGATTTAAGGATTTCTGTCATCGTGATGCCAATGCGATCTTCTACAATCACCACTTCGCCTTTGGCAATCAGACGATTATTCACATACACATCCACCGCTTCTCCCACTTTGCGCTCTAGCTCTACCACAGCGCCGCGGCCCAGTTTCAACAGCTGACTGATGGGCATGGTTGTTTTGCCCAGCACCACAGACACTTCAACAGGAATTTCGTAGACGGCCTCAAGGTTCATACCTTCGCCTTCTTCGCCCATTGCATCGGCGACTACATCATCTACCGCGGTGCCTTCTTCTGCACCCTCTTCCGGTTGTTCTGCGTCTTCAGCTGCTTCTTCTGCCATATGCGTTCCTTAATTAATCCGAGTGTTTCGGGTTTGTCTTGTCCCTAGTTATACTATGATTTTCCTAGACCTTCTAACACTTTTTCTATCTGTTCCCAGAGCGCAGCGCTATCCACCAAGGCACCGCCATTTTCCCACTCAATGCGGCAATCTGCTTCGGCGATATCGGCGATGCCACGTACCTGTATTTCCGTTTCCAGGCCATGTTCTTTGGCTTTTGCACTGCAGATTTCTTGTGCTTTCTGTGCTAAGGACTCATGCACGGTCAGCACCACCTTTTTTTCAGAGAAAAGATGCGTCATGCACCGCGCCACCGCATCTTCAATGATGCTCTGAGGATCTTCTTTTAGCGCAGGTTCTGCCACTTTCTTGGCAATCGCCAGCCCAAGCTTTAATGTATCTGCGGTCTTTTGTTCTACCAATGCGGCATAGTCTTGGTTGAATGCGGCAACTTTTTGCGTGGCCTCGGTAATTACTTGCAGCAACTGCTGATCGAGGGCAAAGCGTTCTTGCTTACCTTCTGCCACGCCTTTTTCATGCGCCTCACGTGCACCGCGCTCATAGCCCTTCTTCTCTGCAGCGTCTAAATCTTTTTGTGTGAATTTCTTTGGCAGTGGGGCGCTGGCAGGTGGCTGATAGCTCGGCGCTGCAGGGGATGACGCATCACCATGCTGCTCAATAGGAGGAAATTGAAAAGGTGTAATATTTGACATACGCTTAATAAATCAGTTGTTCTTCTTCATCATCGCTAGCAATAGTAATCTCGCCTGCATCGGCCATTTCTTTTGCGCTCATTACAATGGCCATCTGTGCCTCATCCACATCACGAATGCGCACTGGCCCTTTGTTTTCCATATCCTCTTTGAGGATTTTTGAAGCGCGTTCGGACATGTTGGAAAAGAATAGCTCACGCAATTTGTCATTCGCGCCCTTAAGCGCAGTCGCTAGCTTATCGTTATCTGCCTTGCGGATAATTGCCTGAATGCCCGCGTTATCTACATTCAGCAGATCATCAAAGGTGAACATCAACTCACGAATACGCTCAGCCGAATCAGGCTCCTTATTATCGAGCAATTCCATAAACTTGCCTTCTGTGTTGCGATCGAAATTGTTAAAAATCTCCGCAATCATCTCAAAACTATCTTGCTTTTTCGTAGTTGCTAAATTGGTCATGAACTCGGCTTGCAGCGTTTTTTCTACGCCGGCTAACACTTCGCGCTTCACAGGATCCATGGTGATCATGCGCATAATGACTTCGAGGGAGAATTCTTCTGGCAATACGCTAAGCACCCGTGCTGCTTGGCTGGAACGAATCTTGGTGAGCACCAGCGCAGCGGTTTGCGGGTATTCATTTTTTAAGTAATTCGCGAGCACTTCCTCGCTGACATTGCTTAGCTTATCCCAGGTGGTGCGCCCAGCCGGGCCGCTAATATCTTCCATGATGACGTTCACACGCTCTTTGCCGAGCGCTTTTTCCAGCAGTTTTTCTACCGCCTCCATGCTGCCAACGACATCACCACCCATCGACATTTCTTCTACAAACTCAACCATGAGCTTTTCTGCCGTTTCTGACTTAATGGATCCCAGATTAGACATGGTGTGTGAGATTTCCTTTATCTCCTCTTCGGTCATCAGGGCAAAGATTTTTGAGGCAGCTTCTTCTTCAATCGACATTAAAATAACAGCGGCTTTCTGCGCCCCCGTCATTTTATCGCCACTCCCTTTTTTTCGTGCCATCCTATCTATGCTCTAAGCGGTGATTTGCAATAGTTGCTATGTTTTTTGTGCGAGCCATGAGCGAATTACCGCCAATGTCTCGTCTGGATTATTATCTACTAAATCGTTAATCTTTTTTGCAGAAGCCCCTTCCATCTTGGTCTGTATCTGTTCTACATCAATATTTTCTTCCGGCGGCAGGTCAGGTATATCACCTGCTGGTACCGCACCTCCACCACCACCCGCATCTGCTACGGCCGTGGCCGGTGCATGCTCAAATGCGCGATTCACCACCGGTTTTATTACCAGCAGAATGGCTAGAATGGCGACGATGCCAATAACCAAGGTTTTAAGGATACTGGCGAGATCACGCTTCAGCCAGTCAAAGGGCGTTTCATCCACCACGAAATCATCAAACCCACGGGAGAACGGCATGTTTACAATCTCTATCGTATCACCGCGCGCTTCGTCGAACCCAATGGCGGTGCGTACGAGGGTGCGCAACTGCTCCAATTCTTCGTCACTGCGCGGTTGGTAGTTATTTTCATTGGTTTCTTCGTTGAATTCATACGTGCCATCTACCAACACAGCCACCGATACGCGTTCCACTTTGCCCACCTCGCTCACATGGTTAGTGATCGTTTTTGAAATTTCAAAATTCGTGGTCTCGTTGATGCGTTCGGTAGAGCTGGTGCTGGTGGAGCCGCCAGCCGCAGGCCCATCCAAATTCTCTGGCAAGTTATTCGCCACACTCACATTACCGCCATCGGTGCCATCAGACGCGCTTTCAATCTCCTCGGTTGTTTGTACAGAGCGTGCTACTTGCCCATCTGGGTCATAAATTTCTGAGTTGCTTACCTTGCGATCAAAGGCGATCTCGGCCGATACCTCAGCGCGCACGCGACCTACGCCCACAGATTGCTCCAATAGGTTTTCTACCGTTTGCTTGACCCGCCGTTCATAAGTTACTCGAAATTCTTCGGCGTTGGAGGCCATCACCCCAGCAGATAAATCTCCATCCTCGCCTTCCATGCCGCCCTTGGCCAGGAGCTTCCCGGTACTATCCACCACCGTAATGCGATTCACTCTAAGGCCTGGCACTGCGGTGGCCACTAAATGCGTAACGGCGGCGATTTCCTGCCGTGTGGGCTTTTGCGTACGGTTTTTCTGCGTTAGAATCACCGAAGCAGAGGGCTCCACCCGTTTACGGCTGAATACCCGGCGCTTCGGCACCACTAAATGCACGCGCGCCGCGGCAATGCTATCAAAGGAGGAGATCGTACGCGCCAATTCGCCTTCCAGCGCGCGCAATAGATTGACATTATGCACGAAAGTAGAGGTGCCTAAGCTCTCTGATTGGTCAAATATCTCATACCCCACAATTGAGCCCTGCGAAGGCAGGCCTTTCTGCGCGAGTAACATGCGCAGGCGCAGCACGTCATTGGTGGGCGCTAAGATTTGTGTGCCATTCGCGGTTACTTCATACGGCACACCCATGCGTTCTAACTCAGAGATAATCTCGCCGCCATCTTCCAGCGACAGATTGCTATATAAAGGAGAAAGTACGGGCGCTGCGAGGCGCATTGAAAGCAGTGCAAACAGTCCGAGCATAATCACGCCCACGAGCCCTAGTGCAAAAACACGCATAGGCCCCATACCCTCTACTGTTCGCATCATCGCGTTCATACGGTAAACCAACTATATCAGCGCCTCCATGAGCAATACACATGGCAAAACGCGGTATTTTTAGTAATGTTCCCAACGATCCCATTACCATATATAGGATCAGTCCCGTTTATAACCCCAATATATTGTGTTGTAAACCGTTTTTCATGCGTTTTTCAGATAGCGTTATGGGGTTTGCCACGCTTTGTGGCAAAAGCAACACGATTTTATGAAAAGGGATGTCAGAGAGTGTGAACTGGCCGACAAGATCGCCAGCAAAAAAGGACGCTATTTCAGCTTTTCTTCCTTAAACTCCACGTGTTTACGTACCACGGGGTCGTATTTCCGGAAGTTCAGTTTCTCGGGCTGCTTTTTTGGGTTCCGCTTTTTCACGTAATAAAAGCCCGTGTTTGCGGTGCTGACCAATTTTACGAGTATGGTATTTTTCTTCGCCATAAGAATAGCATTCCTTGCGTTAAGGCGCTGAAACCTACACGATTTTTATCAACTGTCAAGTAAGAAAGCACAGTCACGCCTCCAAACACACAGATTTTTTGTCTTCCACCATAAAGAGCTTGCGATCAGCAGGCGATGTGACGTAATACTATGCGCTATATCGTCGTCATATAATATGAACGTGAGAGATAAACGCGGGTGATTGTCGTTACACAAAACGCAGAAGCGAAATTGCTGGATGTTGTCCGTGATTTAAAAGGCGATGTCGGCGATAACTACGCGCTCTATTTTCACCTCACCGCGCTGCAAGAACAGCATCGCAGCGATTTCCAAATTAAAATTGCCGTGAATATTTTAAACGATGTGTTCCGCGATTCGGAAGGCATTGTGGTGCTCTCTCGCGCTGGTGATGTGTTTGTTGTCTATCACGGCAGCGATAAGGCCCTGCTAGAAAAAGCGATTTTCCAGCTGCGCTATCTATTTGTGGATGACCCGCTCGCCAATCATCCTGATGGGTCGGAAAATGAAGATTTCTGCACCATGTATGATCTCAGCTTCCAATGGCGCGCGTTTTTTAGCCTATGTAATGACCTGTTGGGCGAATCTACCAAACAAGAAAAAGAGGAAGAGGTTAACAAGCAACAGATTGAGGAAAGAAAAACGGCGCGTAATCTGAATCCAAAGCGCTTGATTCAAGTGATGGATGCGCTCGATACGATCGATCTGGGCTTAGCGCTGCGTCGCCAGCCCATCTGCGCGAAGCCTAATCAGCAAGAGTTCCGCGTGGTGTTTGAAGAAATGTATATCAATATCGGCCATCTCAGCACGCTCCTTGGCGGGCAATATAACTTGGTCAGCAATCGTCCGCTGTTTAAATATCTGACATTGGAGCTCGATGCGTATATTTTGCAGTTATTAAAAACGCGTCCGGAGGTTTATCTACAGCGGCCTGTAAGCTTAAACCTCAATTTAGAAACCGTGCTTTCGGATATGTTTGTTGAGTTTAGTGAGCAGGTGGAGGCAAAAAAGCGATCGACTATTGTGCTAGAGATTCACGTGGGTGATGTATTTGGCAATATGCCGCTATTTATGAAGGCGCAGGAATTGGCGCATCGCTATGGGTATAGGATCTGTATTGATGGGCTCACCGATGTGAGTTTTGTACAAGTAGACCGCGAAAAATTAGGATTCGATTTGGCAAAGCTGCAGTGGAACGCTGATATGGTTGCTGATTTGGAGACAGAAGAGAATAAGCGATTAGCCGAAGCTATTCGTGTTTGCGGGTCCAATCGTATGATTTTATGTTGGTGTGACAGCGTACATGCGATAGATTATGGCCATGCATTGGGGATTTCGCTTTTCCAAGGGCGCTATCCTGACCGGTTGCTCGATCCAGAAGCAACTGTTATTAATTAAACTATTGGTATTAATCAAATCAGGTAGATGGAGTTATAAACTATGGGTAAACGCAAAGGGGATATCATCATCCGAATTTGCCAGAATAACGAGAATAAGCGATTGCTAATTGAAGAGAGCGATCCAGAGTTTGAAGAAATTGTCGGGTATATGGTTCATGAGCTGGAGGGTGCGCAGCTATATGACATCTTGCTCGATGATGTGAATGACCAGCTTTATAACTACCTTGAGTTTACCGATGAGGGGAATGACCTGTCGGATGTCATCAGCAAGATTCGGGATTTTGGCTTCATCTCCAAGCTTGGCCAAGAAATTTTGCTCGATGTAAAAATTAATCGTGTCGCCACGCCGGATAGTAATCCGCGATTTGAAATGGTGATTCGTGATCAGTCTAAGATCTCTAAAGGAAGCGGCCGGGCCCTGCGCGGCTTGCGTGGGCGTCAGGTGGTGGATAAAGTCACCGGCCTGCCAGATCGCCAATCTTTCATCAAAGAAGCAGAATTCATTAATTTCTGCGTGGATAAAGACCGGATGGTGGCCTGCTTTGCCTTGGTGGCGATTGATAATTACCAGGAGCTGCTCGAGCGCTATGGCCAGGATGTTTTGGATAAACTCACCCGTGAGCTGGTGGCTAAGTGTAAGGTCAACTTCCGGGAAGATGACATCTTGGGCTTACTCGAAGAAAACCGCATTGGCGTGATCTTGCTTGAGGCAAACGCTAAAGAGGCACATGTCCCGCTCAATCGTTATCGCTGGCAGGTTTCTGCCCAGCCGCTCAATGTGCTGGTGCCTGAGGTGGAGGAAGAAACCGCGGTGACGCTGTCTATCGCCTATTGCCAGCTGGAGAAAGGCAAGATCATTGATTATGCGATGGATCGTTGCAGTAAGCAGCTCAAAGAGATCGTTTCTGAAGGTGGCAACAAAATCATAGAGCTGGAGGCGGCCTAATACTTTAGGCCTCTCCTGCATTCTCATGCGGCCTGCGGTCTTATTCCCTCTATTTGCAGACATCACTACATGTGCGGGCGTTGGCCCGAAGCTCAGTAAAATCATCAGCCAGGCCATTGGCGGCCGCGTGGGCGATATGCTGTGGCATTTGCCAACGAGCATCCTCGATCGCCGGCATAGCCCTTCACTGACGGAGGCGGAGGATGGCGCGCTGATCACGGTTATCGTCGAGGTGGAGGAATACCAGGCGCCACAGCGCTATTCCAAGCGTCCGTTTCGCGTGATTTGTCGTAATGACACGGGCTATCTCACCCTTATTTTTTTCAACGCCCGTGAGGATTACATTCGCAAGAGCTTGCCGATCGGAGAAAAGCGCGTGGTGAGCGGGCGGGTCGAGCATTATGACGCGATGCTGCAAATGTCGCACCCGGATTATATCGCAGCACCTGATGCATTAGAGGAAGTGCAAAAGGTAGAGCCGGTGTACCCACTCACTCAAGGCCTTACCTTGCGCATGTTTCATAAGGTGATTGATTATGCGCTCGGCCAGGTGCCGGTTTTGCCAGAATGGCTCCAGCCAGAACTATTGGAACAAAGAGGCTGGGTTAGCTGGGATGTGGCCATCAAAAAAGCGCATGCACCAGCAACCGAAGAAGATCTTGCACCTATGGCACCGGCGCGGGCGCGCTTGGCCTATGACGAGTTGCTCGCGAGCCAGCTTGCCTTGGCGCTGACCCGCACGCGTTTTAAAAAACAGGAAGGCATTGCCATGCAGGGCGATGGCAGGCTGCAACAACAGCTGCAAGCTGGTTTACCCTTTATACTCACCCAGGGTCAGCACCAGGCCTGTGCAGACATCACGGCCGATATGGCCACGCCCACCCGCATGCTGCGTTTGCTGCAAGGCGATGTGGGCAGTGGTAAAACGGTGGTGGCATTGATGGCGATGTTGAATGCGGTAGAGTGCGGCAAGCAGGTGGCACTGATGGCGCCCACCGAGATTCTCAGCCGCCAGCATTATGCCACGCTTTCCGCACTACTAGAACATGCCGGTATGCAGGAGACACTTCGCATCGCTATTCTCACAGCGAAAGAAAAGGGCAAGGCGCGTGAGGCGATTCTTGCTGAGCTCGCTGATGGCAGCATTGATATCATCATCGGCACCCACGCCTTGTTCCAAGAACAAGTGACATTTCATAATCTTGGCCTCGTGGTGATTGATGAGCAGCACCGCTTTGGCGTGCGCCAGCGCCTGCAGCTTTCAGGCAAAGGCGAGCGAGTGGATATCTTAATGCTGACGGCTACGCCCATCCCGCGCACGCTCACCATGACATTTTATGGTGATATGGAAGTCTCGAATCTGCACGAAAAACCGCCGGGCCGTACGCCGGTGGAAACCCGCGCTGTGCCCATGGCGCGGTTTGACGCCATTATCGATCGCCTTAAACACGCCCTGGAAAAAGGCTCGAAAGCCTATTGGATTTGCCCGCTTGTCGAGGAGTCTGAGAAGATCGACCTTGCAGCAGTACAGGAGCGCTTCACCATGTTTAAGGAGCAATTTGGCGAGCAGGTTGGTCTGGTGCATGGGAAGATGCGGGCGGAAGAAAAAGATGCGGTGATGACGGCGTTTAAAGAAGGCGCACTTTCGCTGCTTGTCGCCACCACGGTGATTGAGGTGGGCGTTGATGTGCCGGATGCTACGATCATGGTGATTGAACACGCCGAGCGCTTTGGTTTGGCGCAGTTGCACCAGCTGCGTGGTAGGGTAGGGCGTGGCCAGGAGCAATCCTCTTGCGTATTGCTCTATACGGTCCCATTGGGTGAAACCGCCACGCGTCGCATTAATATTTTACGCGAAACAGAAGATGGCTTCCGCATTGCTGAGGAAGACCTCCGACTGCGCGGCAGTGGCGAATTACTGGGCACCAAGCAGAGCGGGCTGCCACAATTTAAAATGGCTGATATCTGGGAGCATGGGGAGCTGCTCTCCGTAGCGCGCGATGATGCGAAACTCATTCTACACCAAGACCCTGGCCTTACTTCTTCGCGTGGTGAGGCGCTCCGCGTATTGCTCTATCTCTTCGAATACGACAAGCATATGCGCTATATACAAGAGGGGTAGAGACTCCCTCTGCATAAATTACGCTCAAGCGCCGCGTAGGCTGCGCTCCCACTTGGTCGCTAGTCGTCGCTAACACTCCTCCATTACTCACACACGGTTTTTGCTCCCCACCCTTGTCATCCTCGTGGCGCGAAAAGTGCGCTGCAGTTTTCGTGAACACGGGGATCCATTGGGAGGCAAAAACGCGTGCCAGGGGGGTGACGGGAATAGAGAAAATCTCAGCCCTCTAAAAACTAACGCTTCACAAATTCGAGCACTTTTTGTGCGGCTTTATCACTTGGAGCAAGATCTTGCATCAGCCCCAGCTGGTGTAGCGCTGCTTGCGCCTTTTCATGTTGTTCAAGCTGAATGTGGCTTCCACGATAGAGCTTTTCCACAGCCAGCGCTAATTTATGCGGGGTACAATTTTCCTGCAGCAGCTCAGGGATCACTTCTTCTTTCATGATCAGGTTGATGATGCTGACATATTTCACCTGGATCATCTTCTTTAGCATATAGGCAGAAATCGGATTGGCACGATAGGCCACCACCATAGGCAGCTCTGCCATGGCTGCTTCCAGCGTGCTCGTGCCTGATTTCACCAGCGCTACGTTACACGCTGCCATCGCGTGTATCTTATCTTCTTCCTTGGCGACAATAATAGTGGGTGTGAACCAGTCTTTCGTCGCATTTAACACAGTTGAGCTGGTCTGCGGTGTGGCAATCACTACGCAGTGTAGATCCCGCAGTTGCGCACTTAAAATACGTACTGTCTCAGCAAAAATCGGCAAATGCCGTTTCAGCTCGCCTTTGCGGCTTCCTGGCATCAAACACAGCACCGGTACGTCATGATCAATGTGATGTTTTGCTCGAAACATTGCGCCCGCGCCTTCGGCAAAGGGTTCTTCCACGACCGGATGGCCGACATAGGTGCAATCCACCCGCGCTTTTTCAAAATAGGGCGGCTCAAAGGGCAGTAACGCCAGCACATGGTCATACACCGCCGCGACACGCCGCGCGCGCTCCGGTTTATAAGCCCATACAGACGGTGCGACGTAATGGATGATTTTGCCGCTATACCCGTCTTTACGCAGCCGCTCCACCACACGAAAATTAAACGCCGGCGCGTCAATCGTCACCACCACATCGGGCTTAAGGCGCTCAATCTCATACGCCGCTTCTTTGATATAGCCCAGCAGGCGCGGAATATGCGGGATGATCTCCACAAAACCGACAATCGATAAGTGCTCCATGGGAAACAGGCTTTTTAGCCCCAGCGCCTGCATCTTCGGCCCGCCTACGCCATGAAATGTAGCACCATTGTCGGTAGCTTTGAAAATCGCTGTCATCAGCTTGCTGCCCAGCGCATCTCCAGAGGCTTCACCCGCCAATAAAAATATCGAAGGTCCTGGCATTAATGAATCTGCTTGCTATCATGGGCGGAAATGCCCGTGAGAAATACATCCAACGCATCGGCCTTGGCGACCAGTTTATCGCGCTTGATCAGCAGGGTGCTGCCGGCCTCTGCGGCAATACCGCGTAACCCGGATTTAGCGGCATTGGTAATGGTGGAAACACCAAGGCAGGGGAGGTCGACCCGCGGATCTTGCCCAGGCTTTTTAATTTTTACCAATACCCCACCAGGGCCTTCTTGATGTAAGGCTTTGCAGCGCGAGATGAGACCATCCGTGCCCTCTGCACCTTCCACACCCAGCACTTGTCCGCGCTGCACAATCACCGCCTGGCCAATATCAAGGTTGCCAATGCTTTGCGCAATACGTAAGCCCAGCGCAATATCGTCTTCAGCGCTTTTATCAGGCTTTTTCTTCCCCACCACCCCAGGTGGCATAATCAGGTCGGTGAGTATCTGGTCGGCGCCAATCACCGTGAATTTTTTACTTTCCAGAAATTGTACGATCGTAGAAAACACGGCGTTATCGCCCTGTTCTGGTAATTTAGCGAGCTTGGAAAGCAGCTT